>JAGCFY010000157.1 GCA_017649845.1 Paludibacteraceae bacterium | reverse complement strand
ATTCGCTGAGATTAATTTCACGAAGATGCAAAGATAACGGCACATGCCCACGCGTGTGCCGTTATTTTTTTGTAAGATACAAAATCCCAACTATTCTCCTTCTGCTTCATCCATATCGGATTGAATGATATTATGCCGGGTTAGAATCATCATTTGTAGCACCACGGCCGGCAAGAGAGCCATAAAATTAGGAGACAGAGTAGCATTGAAGGTCTCGCCGATATGCACGAGATAATAGATCATCAGCGCATAATATACGCCGCATATGACAGCAGTAACATTACAAATCCATATGCGCCACCGGTGGCTATAGAAACAAAGAAGACATAAGATACACAATATCAGCATTATTCTATTCACATAATACAACCACCGGACTGATGCAGTTCCACTTACTGTTGCCACTCCGGTTTCAAGACTCGTTTCTGTCATGGTAAATTCGTACTGGTCCATGTCGTACGAGCGAATATATATGATTCCCTTATCTTCATGAAAAGAGAATACGGGTTTGAGCGGCATGAGTGCACTCGCGAGGATGGCAATAGCCATGTATATCCATCGGCGAAACATCGCCTTTAAGGCATTTTTTTCTTGTTCAGTTGCCATAAATCGGTTGCAAAAGTACTACAAAAATGGCAAATACACAAGTTTTTCCTGTATTTTTCTTGCACATATCATTTTTTTTTTGTAATTTTGCGCACTTTTTGTGTTTTGTGCGCGGGTGTATGCACACGAAAGCAGCATTTGCCAAGCACATAACCCCGATAAGTAAAACGAAAAAATACAAACAATAAACAAAAACTATTATGCAAAACAAAGGACTTGTTAGAATTTTGGCTGTGTGCCTCGCACTTGTGTGCGCTTTCTACCTGTCGTTCTCGTTGGTAACGAGCCATTACGACAAGAAAGCTAAAGAATACGCAGCTGGTGATGATGCAAAAGAGTACCAGTACTTGGACTCTATTGCCGCTAAGAAAGTTTGGTTTGGCTACACCCTCAAAGAGTGCCGAGAGAAAGAGATCAATCTGGGTCTCGACCTCAAGGGTGGTATGAACGTGACTATGGAGGTTTCCGTTCCGGACATCCTCGATGCTCTCTCTGGGCACAACGAGACGCCGAACTACAAAGAGGCATTAGCGCTTGCTAAACAAAAACAAAAATCCAGTGGAGCGGATTTCGTTTCGCTCTTCATCGAGTCGTTCAACGAGGTAGATCCGAACGGCCAATTGGCTTCGATCTTCTCGACCTTCGAGCTCAAGGACAAAGTGACCCTCAACTCGACGAACGCTGAAGTAGAGAAAGTCATCCGCGAGGAGGTTGACGGTGCTATCCAGAACTCGTTCAACGTACTCCGTACGCGTATCGACCGTTTCGGTGTTGTGCAACCGAACATCCAGAAACTTGCGCAGCCGGGTCGTATCTTGATCGAGTTACCGGGTATCAAAGAGCCGGAACGTGTTCGTAAACTCCTCCAGGGATCGGCTAACCTTGAGTTCTGGGAGACCTACGAGGCTTCCGAGTTGCTCCCGATGTTGGCACAGATCAACCGTGAGTTCGCGGCTACTGCTCCTGAGGCTGCTGAGGAAACGAAAGCTGAGGAAGTAAAACCGGCTGAGGCTCCGAAGGCTGAAAGCGACGACCTCGCTGAACTTGTGGACAACCTCGGTACCGATAGCGCTGCTGTTGAAGCCGACCAGGCTGCCCAAATCGCTGAGTACAAGAAAAACAACCCGCTCTTCGCTATCCTTAATCCGTCTGTTAACGCAGCCGGACAGGCATATCGCGGACCGGTTATTGGTACCGTGCATTATGTCGATACCGCCAAAGTGAACGCTATGCTCAACTCGCAGATCGCGAAAGCTGTTCTGCCGCGCGACGCACGCTTCTTCTGGACGGTTAAAGCTATTGACGAGGCCGGAAGTTATTATCAGTTGGTAGCACTCAAGGCGCAACGGGACGGACGTGCTTCTCTCGAAGGTGATGTTATTACCGATGCTCGCGCAGACTTCTCGCAATTCAGCGCATATGCCAATGTATCGATGTCGATGAATGCGGAAGGTGCTAAGACATGGCAGCGTCTGACCAAAGATAACATCGGTAAATCGGTTGCTATCGTTCTCGACGGATATGTTTATTCCTTCCCGACAGTACAGAATGAGATCGCCGGCGGTAACAGCCAAATCACCGGTAACTTCACCGTGGAAGAAGCGAAAGACTTGGCTAACACCCTTAAATCCGGTAAGATGCCGGCTCCGGCCCGCATCATCGAGGAGAGCGTGGTTGGTCCGTCGCTTGGTCGTGAAGCTATTCAATCCGGTCTGTGGTCGTTCGTTCTCGGATTCTGCCTCATCCTGATTTACATGATCTTCTATTATGGTTGGATTCCGGGACTCATCGCTGATGCTGCTTTGGTTTGCAACGTATTCCTGTTAATTGGTATCCTTGCTTCCTTCTCTGCTGTACTGACCCTGCCGGGTATCGCCGGTATCGTCTTAACGATGGGTTGCGCCGTGGATGCCAACGTGCTTATCTACGAGCGTATTCGCGAGGAATTGCGCGCAGGCAAGGGCATGAGAAAGGCTATTGAAGACGGTTTCAAAGGTGCCATCAGCGCCATCGTTGATGCGAACGTAACGTCGTTCCTCACCGGTGCTATCCTGGCTATCTTCGGTACAGGTCCTATCAAGGGCTTTGCTGTTACCTACATGATCGGTATCATCTCTTCGTTCTTGACGGCTGTGTTCGTCACCCGTCTCCTGCTCGAGGATTACGCTAAGAATGAGAATGCTAAGGAACTGAGCTTCACCACCAAACTGATGAAGAACTTCCTCCAAGGTATTCATTTCGATTTCGTGGCTGCACGCAAGTGGGCTTACTGCCTCTCCGGTGCTGTTGTGATCTTTGCTGTCCTTGGTCTTGAACCGCATATCTTCGGTAAACTGAACCTCGGTATCGATTTCTCCGGAGGTCGTAATTATGTCGTTCGTTTTGATAATAATATCAATACTCAGGATGTACGCGAGAGCTTGGATAATGTCTTCAAAGCTACGCTGGAAGAGGATGAGACTTTCGGTCTGAACGTGATTACCTTTGGTAATGACGCTAACCAGGTTCGTATCTCTACCAACTATCGTATCCACGAAGAGACCGCTGAGGCTGACGAAACTATCGAGGCACTTCTCTACGAGGGATGCAAACCGTTCTTGGGTGACAATATCTCCTTCGAAGACTTCCGTTCTACCGATTCGAATGCTTCGGTTGGTATTAT
>JAGCFY010000156.1 GCA_017649845.1 Paludibacteraceae bacterium | reverse complement strand
TCCCCGCGGCTGTTTGGCAATTACAACGAAACACGTAAGCACAACGGCACAAAGGAAGAGAATGGTTGTGGTAGATTTACGGATATTAACGCGCGTGCGCTCAAGGCAATAGCCGATTTGGGTGCTACGCACGTTTGGTCCACCGGTGTAATACGCCACGCCACAGCCGAATACAACAATCCTTCTATTACCAAAGGGTTGGCAGGATCGCCTTACGCCATCACGGACTATTACGATGTAGATCCCGATCTGGCGAAAAATGAGGCGAAGCGAATGCAAGAATTTGAAGCACTCGTACAGCGAACTCATGAAGCCGGTCTGGATGTTTTGATTGATTTTGTACCGAATCATGTGAGCCGTGAATACAAGAGTGTTTGCAAACCTGCAGGAGTGGAAGACTTGGGCGAAAAGGATCATCCTGAGTGGGCTTTCTCTCCGCTGAATAATTTCTACTATCTGCCCGGGGAGAAATTCACAATGGACAAAGACCTGCAGGGCTACGAAGAGTACCCCGCGAAGGTAACAGGTAATGATTGCTTCACAAGCCATCCGAGCTCAAACGACTGGTATGAGACGGTCAAACTCAACTACGGCGTTTTCTATCAGGGAGGCCGGGAAAAACAATTCAATCCTGTTCCTTCCACATGGGTCAAGATGCGCGATATTCTGCTTTTCTGGGCGGACAAAGGCATTGACGGAGTCCGCGTCGATATGGCGGAAATGGTGCCTGTAGAGTTTTTCGCATGGGCAATAGCGGCCGTAAGAAGGAAACATAAAAAATTCCTTTTTATCGGCGAATGCTATAATCCCAAATTGTACGATGCTTATCTGGCTGCAGGATTTGATTATCTGTACGACAAAGTAGGAATGTACGAATACCTGCGCGGTGTAACAAGCAAGAGTTGGTCCGCTGAAGGAATCACAGCGCAATGGATGCAGCATGGAGAACGGTTGAACCACATGCTTTATTTCCTGGAAAACCATGACGAGCAACGTATAGCCAGCGGCTTCTTCTGTGGAAGCGGACGTTGCGCAGAACCGGCAATGATTGTAGCCGCCACATTGAACCAATGTCCTGTTATGATCTATTCCGGCCAGGAACTCGGAGAACGAGGTATGGATATGGAAGGCTTCTCCGGTATAGACGGACGCACAACGATCTTCGACTACTGGGGAGTAAAGAGCATTCAGGCCTGGGCCAATAACGGCAAATTCGATGGTGCCAAGATGACAGATGCGCAACGGGAGTTACGTGATTTCTACCAGCGATTGCTTACACTTACAAGGGATGACAAAGCGATCCAGAAAGGCAAAATGTACGATATCACCTACGCGCAAAACGAAGGATTTGATAAGAACAAACAGTTTGCCTTCATCCGCCATGCAAAAGGAGAGACACTGCTGATAGTAGTCAATTTCCATGATCGCGAGCAGCAGATTAACGTTCGTATTCCGAATGATGCGTTCGTCTATCTAGGATTGGATGAAAAACCGAAAGCTAAAGCAACAGACTTGCTGCGAGGCGAGGAGACAAACATGAGTTTCATGGCTGATGGAGTAATCCGACTCACTCTGCAAGCTTGGAAAGGTATGATCTTGCGAATCAAATAATGGAACTATTTAGAGACATAATGCGGTTGGTGCGTTGGAGCAATCTGCTCTTTCTCGCAGCCTTGATCTGGCTGATGGAGAAATGGGTAGCTGTGCCTATGCTCGACAAAGCCGCTTTCGGCGAGCAATTACCGTGGTATTTGCTACTGCTTATCATGCTTGCTACCCTCGGGATTGCAGCGGGAGGATACGTCATTAACGATTATTTCGATGTCAAGATTGACCGAATCAACCGGCCGGACGAAGTGGTAGTGACGCGAAGCGTAAGCAAACCCGTTGCGATGCGGATTAGTATCGTATTAAGCAGTATTGGCGCTCTCTGCGGACTGGTTGTAGCGGGATTGCTGCATAGCTTAACCATCGCTATTCTCTTTATCCTTATTCCCGGCTTGTTGTGGTTTTACTCCAGCAGTTACAAACGGCTGTTTATGGTAGGCAACCTGATTATTGCGCTGCTGGCAGGAATAACTCCGATAGTGGTAGCAATGACGAATGTGGCTATTCTGCAATTACGATACGGCACTATTATTCCATTCACTACTCTACCGCACGATTTGTATGCATGGCTTGGTGGATTTGCGTTGTTTGCTTTTTTGCTCACATGGATACGTGAAATCGTCAAAGACCTGCAGGATCAGATGGGTGATCGCGAACTGGAATGTCACTCCATGCCGGTTGTTTGGGGAGAAAAATGGACTAAAGTGTTTGTAACGGGTTTGATTGTAGCCACATTGGCTATTATCGGACATTTATGGTATCATGTCCTTCCCTTCCCCATCAGTTGGACCAGCCTCAGCACGCGATATATTGCGTTGGGTATTGTAATTCCTTTGCTCTGCACACTTTGGCTGTTATGGGCGGCCAAGATTCCGAGCGACTATAAGAATTGCCAGCAAGTGGTGAAATTCACTATGCTGATCGGGATGCTCTATAGCATCTGTATCGTAAGAGGATTATAAAGGATGATAAAAGAAAAGCGCGGTTAGAAGCCGCGCTTTTTTAATTCCTGATATACGAGATGAACGGGAAAACCCATTACATTGAAATAAGAACCGTTCATTGCCGTGCATGCCACATAGCCGATCCATTCTTGCACGCCGTAAGCTCCGGCTTTGTCCAACGGGTGATATTGAGCAACATAATGCTGAATTTCTGCGTCCGTTAAGTCACCAAACGTCACGTCCGTGCAATCAACAATCGTCTTCATCTCTTCACCTTTTTGCGCAAATGTCACAGCCGTATAGACCTGATGCGTTTTGTTTCGCAACTGCTGCAACATCGCAATAGCTTCTGCCTCATTATGCGGTTTGCCGAGCATATGCCCCTCTAACCAAACAATCGTATCGGCCGTTATTAGAAGTTGGTCGTCTGCCAGTTGACTTTCATACGCGCGCGCTTTTACACGCGATATAAAATAAGGTATATCGCCTGCTTGAAGTTCAGCGGGATATGCCTCGTCGGCATCAATAGAAATCGCGGTAAAAGGAATATCCAAACCTGCCAACAATGCTCTTCTGCGCGGAGACTGGCTACCTAAGACAAGTTGCATATCAGAATAGATCTAATTGCGGATCGACTGGTTTCTCAAATGTCATCGTTACACCTTCTACCTCCAGCGACTCCGGCGAACCTGAGTCTTCTGATGATTCCGGTGCTCCCTCGTCTTCCGGCGTTTCAGGTTCCTCCGGCTCTTCCGGCTCGGGTTCAGGTTCCGGTTCAGGAGTAATATCTTCGATCGCTGTAACCTCGAGTGTAGTGACACGCTTACCTTTGGCTTTGGCCGATTTCTCATCGATGAAGTTTTCCATTAGGATCTCCATCGGTTCGTGTTTCTCATCTGCGAAAACAATACGGAATGTAGCCTCAGCCCTGTCTGAAAGTACGGCGATACGTGATTCGGGATCTTCGCCCAAGAAGGATTGTAATTTAGCTTGCGCATCATCCAGCTTGAAGCGTTTTCCGTAATAATATTTCAACTCACCATTCCATTGGATGAGTGACCACACTTTCTCCGGATCCAGTTTCTCGATGCAAAGGATATTGTCCTCAAAATGAGCTGTAAGCTCAAACGAAGTGGTATAATAGGTACCATCCTTCTGTATTACCAAGATGCGATCTTCATCGCTAAACTCACCGAGATACAATCCATGCTCGTCGTAGTTCACGCGTAGCACATCTGCATCAAACCATACCTTACGTCCGCCAAGGGTCGAATGACCTTTCTTACTCAGAGTAATGGATTTGACCTCAAATTTCGTCAACACATTACCCCTCGCCGTACGGGATTTGACAGCCAGTTCGGAAAGATCCTTGAATACCTCCAGTTTCTTGAGATGCAGAGCCGGTTTGAGCGTCACCTTGATCACCTCCGCCTCTCCATTCGGATTAGCAGTAAAGTACACTACTTTGGATCCGGGCTTACCTTGTGTCAGATCGTACTCCTTGTCTTTCGCCACACCGGTAACATTGAAGCGCTTCATGAAATATGTGCCCTTCTTGCCATCCCGATAAACGACATTGTAAACAGTACGTTCATCGCCACGCTGGAAGATCGCGATATGAAGAATATCAGTACCGACGAAGAGTTTCTCCGCCACCTTCATCACCTTGTACTTACCATCCTTATGGAAGACGATAATATCATCTATATCGGAGCAGTTAAAGAGGAACTCGTCTTTCTTCAACCCCGTTCCTACGAATCCTTCTGCGCGGTTGATATAGAGTTTCTCGTTATTCTCAACGACAGCTTTTACATTGATTGCGCCGAAGTTACGGACCTCTGTCCTACGCGGATAAGCCTCACCGTATTTCTTTTTCAGCATCTCGAACCACGCGATAGTATAGTCTGTCAGATGGTTAAGATTCTTGACACAGGCCTTGATCTTCTTCTCCAGATCCTTCATCAGTTCGTCCGCTTTCTTGGAGTCGAACTTCGTGATACGGATCATTCGGATCTCGAATAGTTTCTCGATATCTTCCGTCTTTACCTCGCGAATCAGCATCGGTTTGAATGGAGTGAGAGCTTCATCCACATAAGCAATCAATTTCTCTTTGCTGGTTGCGTTCTCGTAACCTTCCTGCTTATAAATACGATTCTCGATGAATATTTTCTCGAGCGATGTATAGAAATACTTCTCCTCCAGTTCCGCTTTTTCGATCTCAAGTTCCCACTTCAGCAATGCCTTGGTATTATCCGTAGAAAGACGGAGAAGATTGCTGACAGAAGTAAAAATCGGTTTGCGGTTCTCTACTACACAGCAGTTCGGACTGATATTAACTTCGCAATCCGTGAAAGCATAAAGGGCATCTATTGCTTTATCGGAAGACGAACCGGGAGCCAACTGCACCACGATATTGGGAGTGGCGGCAGTGAGATCATCCACCTTTTTGATCTTGATCTTCCCTTTTTGCGCCGCCTTCAGAATACTCTCTATTACTTTGGTTGTAGTAGTTCCAAAGGGTATTTCCGTGATATAAAGCGCCTTGTTGTCGTCGGATTTCTGGATACGGGCACGGATTTTCACTACGCCGCCGCGTTCTCCGTCATTGTATTTGGTTACATCGATCACGCCTCCCGTAGGAAAATCCGGGAAGAGCTGAAAATCCTGATTGCGCAGGTAAGCCAGCGATGCATCGCATAATTCGTTGAAGTTATGCGGCAGGATCTTCGAGTTAAGACCGACTGCAATACCTTCTACTCCCTGCGCCAGCAACAACGGAAATTTAACGGGCAGATGAATCGGTTCATTCTTACGACCGTCGTATGATTTCATCCATTCGGTCGTCTTTGGATTAAAGACCGTTTCGAGCGCGAACTTGGAGAGCCGCGCTTCAATATAACGTGGAGCAGCAGCTCCATCACCCGTCAGGATATTTCCCCAGTTACCTTGGCAGTCAATAAGCAAGTCTTTCTGGCCCAACTGTACAAGTGCATCGCCGATGGATGCATCGCCATGCGGGTGATACTGCATGGTCTGACCGACGATATTGGCAACTTTGTTATATTTGCCATCGTCGACCGTCTTCATTGCATGAAGGATACGGCGCTGTACCGGCTTGAGACCATCCTCTATTGCCGGCACCGCACGTTCCAAGATCACATACGAAGCATAGTCCAGGAACCAATCCTGGTACATGCCCGTCAAGTGATACTTCACAGCATCATTGAATCCGCCTTGACCTGCCATGAACGATTATGACCTTTTGTTGATAAAGATGTAGGCGAGAATACCTGCTACCTCCAGCACCATGGCTGCAATAAGCAACCAGTTCTGCGGAAGCGCAAATTTGTATACCACGAGGCATAGCACACCTAACAAAAGGAGAACAACTCCCAAATACTTCTTAAAATTTTCCATATCTAACGCGTTAAATCAATTGCGGGTGCAAAGGTACAAAAAATTTTGCATTTATGCAAATATTTTTGCTTTTTTATCGCACAAAGCGGTAAATTCCGCCGGGAAGAGAACGAACAAGACCCTGAATCTCAAGCATCATCAAGTCGGAAGCCACATCGCCATACGGGCGTTCTGTCTCCATAACCAGAAGATTGATATGCATTCCTTCTTCTGCTTCTTGCAGTTTTTGCAGCAGATCCTGTTGCTGCGCACTCAAATCATCTCTTAGACCGATTAGCTGCGTCTGAACAGGTTGGAAACCACTATCGCGTTTGGTCCATTGCATGGCATCAATCAGGTCGTCTGCACAGGTGATAAGTCCCGCTTTGTTCTGACGGATAATTTTGTTACATCCGCTGGAAGAGACATCCGTCGGACGCCCGGGGAAAGCAAACAATTCCCGGTCATAATCTACCGCCATCTGCGCGCTAATCAAACTGCCGCCTCGCTCACGAGACTCTACTACCACCACCGCATCGGCCAAACCGGCTACAATGCGATTCCGCTGAACAAAGAAAGGAGCAAGCGGTTCTGTGCCGGAAGGGAACTCCGTCAATAACCCTCCTTTTTCCAATGACGCTACCGCTTCCGGCCGGTGTTGCAACGGATAAATACGGTCCAAGCCGTGTGCCGGCACAATAATAGTTGGTACGCCGTATTGAATAGCCGCTCTGTGCGCCGCTATATCTATGCCGTACGCTCCACCGCTCACAATTGTGACCGATTCCAAACGCTCGTGTAGTTCGCGTACCAAAATCTCTGTCAGTTCTTTTCCTCGCTGAGTCGGTTGCCTCGTGCCGACGATAGACACCACATGTCCTTCAGAAGGCTGCAGATTGCCTTTGCCATACAGCAGGAGCGGTTTATCGGGACATTGACGGAGACGATAAGGATAGTCTTCATCTGCCAGCGTCCACACCCGGATACTATGCTCCTCTATCCATTCCAATTCTTGTTGAGCCCGTTTGAGACAAGCGTCCATTTCCGGTTCGTCAAGGGTGCGCCACGCTTCTTCGGCCGTTTCATAACGGTCAAGTAAAGCCAATGCCCGCCGCAATCTGTTGCGGTAAAGCATCGAAAGCGCTATGTCATAGAGAGGATTGACGATAGTAGTTGCTAATTTATGATTTATGATTTAAAATCCTGATTATAGCCACAAGTGCTACTCCCAAGAACGCACCGATGGCATCTGCATAGAGATCAGCCATTTCGCCGGAACGGGTCAAGGTACAGAACCGCTGCAGCGCCTCCATCACCGCGCCATAGCCGGTAACCGCGATCCAGACATACAGATAAGGCATCCATTGCGAAACAGAACGCCGCGCGACAGGCCACATCCACAAGAATGCCAATACTGCATACATCGCGCCATGAATCAGCTTGTCTTGGGTACTTAAAGCCTGCGGCACATATGTGCTCTCCATCAGGCTGAGTATAGCAATACCTGCCGTCACGAGGGCGGCAGGTAGAAATGCCATATACGATTTGTTGTTAGCGATCGGAGAGATGAACTTTAGTTCCGTAACACAAGTCTCCGGCATCGCCCAAACCCGGAACGATATATTTCTTCTCGTTCAGAATCGGATCTACAGCCGCGCACCAAAGAGTCACATCAGGACTGTCATTAAGCGCCTTACGCATATACTCGATCGATTGCGGCGTAGCGATAGCACAACATAGATGCGTATGTTTCGGCGTGCCATGTTTCAGCAACGCGAGATATCCCACTTCCATCGACATTCCGGTAGCGAGCATCGGATCAGCGATGATAAGTGTTTTGCCCTCGATAACAGGTGCTGCCAGATATTCAGCCACGATCTCCAGTTGTTCCTCGCCATGTACGTTTCTGCCTACTCGGCGGTATGCGCTCAAGAATGCATTCTCTGCGCGGTCGAAAATATTCAGAAAACCCTGATGTAGCGGCATTCCGGCACGCAGGATAGTAGCCAAAACGAGCTGGTCGCTTATTGTATTGACGGTAGCGGTAGCGAGCGGAGTTTGTACCTCCGTAGGCTGATAGTTCAGCGTTTTGCTCACCTCTATCGCCATAAACTCACCGATACGCTCGATATTACGGCGAAAACGGAGAGAATCCTTCTGAATCTCTACATCGCGGATCTCGCGCAGATACTGATTCAGAACGCTGTTGCTTTCCGACAGATTGATAACTTTCATATTATTGCAGTGATTTAGCCGTTTTCTGCTCTGCTTTCAAAATCGCCAGACGTTCTTTGTACAATGCATCCAATTGCGCTATATCTATCGCTTTCTGTTGCGTCTCTTGGATATACGATTGCAAAGCCGTTTGACCGTTTTGGATAGCGGTCTCCAGATCCGAAACGGCACGCTGACGATCTGCTACTTCGCGAAGCGAATAACCCAACTCCTTCTGTTGTTTCTCCAGGAAAAGCAGGTAACTGTCACGAGTGGCTTGATTCAACTCTTTTTGCTTGTTCAGCGTCTTTTGTTGTTTCTCCACCACTTTCTGCATGGATTTCAGTTCGCCTTCTTCTTTCGAGTAAATTTTCTTCAGAGAATTAGCCATTTTCGTTGCCTCTTTCAGCGAGTTTGCGATCTCTTTGCCATGAGCTTGCTCTACTTTCAGTTCGGCTTTTACTGCCTTCAGATCCTCAGCATTTTTTGCCAAGTTTTGAGCTACCACTTCCAGCGAAGCGCGATACATCGTCGGCTCGTTGATGTACAACGTACGAAGCGAATCAAGCTTCACGTCAGCAATCTGGAAAGAAATCGGGGTAACATGCTGAGCCATTGCGCTCACGCCAAGAGCCATAAAGGCCATCAAGAAAATCTTTTTCATTGTTTTAGTATTTTAAGTGTTTTAAAATGTCCCTTTTACGGAATTTTGCTGCAAAGATACTATAAAATTTGCATATATGCAATAAAATTGGAAATTTTATCGTTTTTGTTTGCAAAATAAGAAAAATTTTACTAATTTTGCAGCGTTTTTATTCTTATATAGATGAAAAGTTTTATTTATCAGGATAGTACGATTGCTTTTGTCACGGCCGCTGCGCAGACATGCCTGCTGATGGAGAAGATCAACGATTATGAGCGGGAAGAATGGCGCGAACAGATGTTGCGTTTGTTGCCTGTTCTCTATCTCCGCGCGAGACTTTTGGAGGAAGCACAGACGATGATGGAGGATGAACCGCAACGGTTTGTGACGGAGGAGGATTATAATTTTGTATTGGTCGGAGTGCGTGAATTTCTCGGTCAGGACGATGCGTATCTGGATGTTTTTGTGGACAACGGTATCTATACCGACGAGATTCAGACATCCTATATCTCAGAAGGCTTGGCGGATATCTATCAGGAACTCAAGGACCTGGCTGCCGCTTTCCAGACCGGAGAAGAACCGATCATGAACGATGCTGTGGTTGTTTGCCGGCAAGCATTCTTCGATCACTGGGGACGCAAAGTATTAGCTGTTTTAAGGGCATTACATGAGATATCAGACACATCATATCAGTAAGGATTTACTTCAATGGATGCCCCTCGCGGCGTTTGAAGGAGAAGTGGTTGTTGTTGATAAGCCCGAGCAAGTGGCGGACGCGATTGCATACCTTCGTACGCAGAAAATCGTAGGCGTTGATACGGAAGCCAGACCCAGTTTTCAGCGGGGAATCCATTACCCAACAGCTTTGGTGCAAATTGCCGGGCACGAGCGTTGTTATCTCTTCCGGCTCACGCATGTCGGTTTGCCGCAGGAACTGGCTGATTTCTTCGCCGATCCGGAGATTTGTAAAGTCGGGCTGGCTTTCAAAGATGATATCAACGGCTTACGGAGAAGACGCAATTTCACGCCGGCCAACTGCGTTGATATCCAGAAATTAGTGGTGCAATACGGCATTCTCGATCTCGGCCTGCAGAAATTGTTTGCCATCTGTTTTGAGAAGAAAATCTCCAAAACGCAGCAATTGACCAATTGGGAAAACAGCCATCTTACGCCGGAACAGGCGCGATATGCTTCTACCGATGCTTGGGCGACGCTACTGATCTACGAAGATTTGCTGAAACATGAGGTATTATCCCCGCAGGAAGTAACCGATCTCATTCGCGAAGAGAAGGAACGAATGATCGAGCATCAGCAGCAGATTCAGGACCAGCGGATGCGTGAACAAGGTATTGAACCGCCGCCACATTTGACACCGGAAGAACGTGCAGCGCACCAGGCTGAAAAAAAACGTGAAGCCCGAAAACGGAAACGCCAACGCCAGCAAGCTGCTAAGAAAAATAAGCCATCTTAAAAGTTTACTATTTTTAAGATTTGAGCTTTACGGGGTGTGAAGCTGACTATTAGCTGGTATTTAGCTGGTCATTAGCTATTCAAAAGCTATGTAAATTATCCACATAAAATATACTATTTTTAAGATTTTGTTATGAAACGAATTATCATTTCTTTATTCTTTGTACTTTGTACGCTGTCCCTTTTCGCACAGGCGAAATATGT
>JAGCFY010000019.1 GCA_017649845.1 Paludibacteraceae bacterium | reverse complement strand
TTTGAAAAAGAAAAGCTTTATGGAGCGTGAATTTATCTTGATTAATATCATCGGTTTTGACAAGCCGGGTGTGACTTCTGCGGTAACGGATGTGCTAGGCAAATACGGTGCTTTTGTGCAGGATATCGGTCAATCGAACCTGCATCACCAGTTGAATCTGAGTATTCTGATTCGTGTGGACGATCCATCGCAGAGCGGCGACATGATCAAAGAAGTGCTTTTCTGCTGCTCACGGTTGGAGATGATTGTTCGTTTTACGCCGTTGAGCGAAGAAGAGTATGCGGCATGGGTTGGCAGGCAGGAGCAAGACCGTTACGTAGTAACGCTTCTGGCGCGCGAGTTGAACGCACGGCATATAGCCCGCGTGACGGCGTTGTTAGCCGGCAGACAACTGAATATCGATAATATCCTGCGTCTGAGCGACCGTCCGAGTGTGGATGTACCGGTGGAGAAACGGCACAGTTGTATCGAGTTTTCGCTCCGCGGCAACCTGCCGGATAGAGAGGCGCTACAAAAAGAACTACTGGAGGTTTCGCGCGAAGAAGGGATTGATATTTCGTTCCAGAAAGACGATATGTTCCGCCGCAACAGACGGTTGATCTGCGTTGATATGGACTCGACTTTTATTCAGACCGAAGTGATTGACGAGTTGGCGATGCGTGCGGGTGTAGGCGATCAGGTAAAAGCCATTACGCTCTCGTCGATGCGTGGCGAGATTGATTTCAAAGAGAGCTTCACGCGGCGCTGCGCGTTATTAAAAGGTCTGGATGTCAGTGCCAAACAAGATATCATCGATCATCTGCCGATCACGGAAGGCGCCGACCGGCTCTTCAGCGTGCTCAAGAAATGCGGATTCAAGATAGCTATTCTCTCCGGCGGATTTACGTTTGTAGGCAAATATCTGCAGCAACGGTTCGGTGTCGATTATGTTTATGCCAATGAGTTGGAGGAAGAAGACGGCAAGTTCACCGGGCGGTATTTAGGCGATGTGGTAGATGCCAAGCGGAAGGCGGAACTACTGGAGTTAATCGCTCAAGTGGAACATATTGACTTGGCGCAAGTAATCGCCGTAGGCGATGGAGCGAACGATCTGAACATGCTCGGCAAAGCCGGATTAGGTATCGCTTTCCACGCCAAACCAAAGGTAAAAGAAAACGCCCAACAAGCTATTTCCACCGTCGGTCTGGACGGAATTTTGTACTTCTTGGGCTTTAAAGATGCTTTCTTAAAGTAAAAGAGCGAACAAAAAAGTGTATATATACTATGTATATATACAGAAAAAGGGCAAAAATTCACATTTTGCCCTTTTATCTTATAGGTATCCTATAGGTATGTTATAGGTATCTTATGGTATTGACTCGATATTGGCTTGATATTGACTCAATTACTAAAACTGAGAAATTTGACCAGAGTAGTGCAACAAGTGTAAAATTAAAAAATCTATTTGTAAATACGTGTTTTTTATTCGTCGATAAAATATTCTTTAACGTATATTACCCAACAATAGAATTTCTCCGGCAGATCTTTTACCCAAACGGAACCGCCGTAATCCGTACTATAACCGGCGTGGACAGAGAACCATTTGTCTCCATATTTGTACACGCAACGAAGCGTACCAGATGGTTTGGCAAACACTTTCGGCTCTATCATCTCTCCTACCAATTTCGTATCTCCGTAAGATGGCTCTTTATATACTTTCCCATCATTTGATGCAGCTTTGCAAGCGGCAAAGACTTGCGCCACAAAGGCATTCAGTTGATCGACCGTAATAGCATCTTTTACATCATTTTGGTAGATATACACAGCATCCTTGATTGGTCTCTGGTTCATATCGCGAACAGGTACCTTACGTTCCAGAATCTCTACACCAGAAGGAGGTACGAGTTTTGCTGATTCCAGACCGGCAAAAGCGAATCGGTCACCAAAATCAAATTTCGGTGCTGCCATAAGCGCTGTACAAGAAAGCACAAGAAGTGCCAAAAGAACTTTTCTCATAACAGATATTATTTAGGAAGATTATAGCCGATAGAGGAGATATTTTCATCCCAACTTTGGACAGCAAACTCACTGATCGTCTCTGTATCAGGGTCATTAAAATCTTCATGAAATACCAGATGAGTAGCATCATCAACAAGATAAACAGATTTTGCAGATTTATACTCATATTCGGTACACATTCTATTGCAAACCGTCCGTTTCTCGCCGGTAGCCGTCCACAAGTCAATCAAACAGCCATAAGAAGTCTTTAGCGATTTATCCAACAACCGTTTGGCAGTATTACTTCCTGATTCAGCGAAATGTTTAAAATCCAAATACTTATCCATTGCGCTCCAATTTTGTCCACCATCCGAAGACTCAAACTGCTTTAGGATTTTTCCATTTTCATCAAAACGAAGGTAATATACCTTACTCTGGCGCGTCTCTATGCCGGATACATCAGTAGAGAAAAAGTCATAGTCAAGAACCCAGTCTGCGCCAAATTTGGTGAGTGTGCTATTCGCTTCGGTGCGCGTGTCCATCACAGAAGTGAGTGTGTACTTCGTTGTTGCCTTGAAGTTTTGAGGTAAATTTGCTACCAACACACTCTGACTAATACGTCCTTCTTCAGAAGTGTTGTTACCCTGATTTCCATTGCCTTCGCAAGCAGTAAACATAACTACACTTGCGGTGCACATTAGTGCGAGAAAAATCTTTTTCATGATTGTAAAAATTTGATTGATAAATAAGTAATTATTTCCCCTCTTACGCCTTTGGGGCTTGGCATATACACACATATACACAAAAAATATGGACGCTTCTTACCTGCTCCAAGGCTGTAGGAAATGCCCATAACAACGATAAGTTACGCCCATATATAATGGACGCCTGCGGACTCATTACGTTGTTACTCATTGAACTTCCTACATTCTGGAGCAGCACATAAATCGCAAACGCGAAAATCTCAATATGTCCTTCTGTTTAACGTCGGTAAGCGACGAGTTGTTTGCACCTTTGCGGCTGCAAAGGTACTACAAAATTTTGATATATGCAAATAATTGATAAAAAAAATGCTTCACACGCATTAATCGAAGTCCGGGCGGGCGATATTCACCGAATAGAGACGGACGAGGATAAACGGCCAAGCGGAGCGAGTGCCGGCGAAGCGGTAACCCGCCTACACCGCGAGCCACGATAACTATAATCGACCGAGGTACTTGCGGAGTTGGGTTTCGGTGGTTTTGGCTTCTATCTCTGCATCGACGAGGTCTGAAGCTGCAGCGAGCCATGCTGTTTGTGCCTGCATGAGTTCGGAAGCTGTGATGAGTCCGGCACCGAACGATTCCTCCGCCATACGCAACACTTCGGCTGCATTATTCTGCGTCAAGCGTGCGAGTGCAATCTTCTGTTGCGCTTCGGTCAGTTTCTGGTTTGCCTGCGTCGTTTGAAGTGTCAGCAGTTCGCGTGTCTCTTCGGTCTTAAGCGCTACGGCGTTAGCTGCATGTTTGGCTGCTTTGTAGCGCAGGATGTCATCGGCGTGCGCAATAGGCAGATTCACCACCACTCCGGCTGTGAAGAATCCTTTGCCGTCCCAGTTCTTGCTCACACCGTTTTCGGCATTAGGATTGGTATAGATATAACCTGCAGACGCCACGATATTCGGTTGCAGACCCGCCGCCGCTATCATGGCATTGGATTTGGCAATTTTCTGCGCTTCCTCCATGATCTGCAATTCCTTGCGGTTCGCCACAGCGGCTTCCGTATTGGTAGAATCGACCGGCAAAGAAGTTTCGGACAGACCGCTCTCGTCGAGCCTGAACGCCGTAGAAAGCGGCAGACCGCATAGTTGCGCGAGCGCCATATTAGAGAGCGTCAGACCATTCTCTGCCTGCAGTTTTTTCACTTCCGCCTCACCGCGTTTGGTTACTACCTGTAGTAAGTCGGCTTGCGTAGCCAGACCCGCCTCAACAGCTTCCTGCACATCGGATTCGAGCTTGGTAAGCAGTTGGAAATACTGGTTTGCCAGTTCTTTTTTCTTAGCCACCGAGACGACACGCCAATAGGCTTCATCCACCGCGTAGATGGTATTCTCGCGTTTGGTAGACGATTCGATATTCGCGATATTCTCCGTAGCCTTCGCAATCTTATAGAGATGAATCAGCCGGCCGCCGACATAAATCGGTTGCGTTATACCGACATGCGCCACAAAGATCTGCTTGAGATCCAGCGTCAGTTTATCATACACAGCTTTATAGCTGTCTGCGATGAGTTGCCCCGCATCGTCCGAGAGCGTAGTAGGCGGTATATCTTTCCATGTCCAGGAAGCCGTTCCATCAGGATTAACCGTAGCTGTACCGAAGGGGAAAGAGGCTGAGTTAGCAAGGAGATGGATATCACGCGACGACCACATATAGGTAGCGTTAGCCGTGATACGCGGGAACATAGCAGCGAGGGCAGCCTGACGGTTGTATTTCGCCGCAAGAAGTGCCTCCTGTTGCGATTTGGAAGAAGTGCCGCTCGTCAAGGCCATGTCACGACATTGCGAGAGCGTATAATAGAGCGTATCCTGCGCTCGCGCGGGCACCAGGAGGAGAAAACCAACACAAAGGGTCAGTATGATTCGGCTATTCATGCGCATTGTACCAATTCTCCAATTGTTCGTTAAAAGCTCTGCGGTCGAGCGTCTGCGCCCAAATGCGGACATCGGCTGTATGATCCTCAAAATGCAAGGTCACCGTGCGACGCCATTTCCATTTCTTAGGTTTGAGTTTGGACCATTTGCTGGTCTCAAGTCCTCTCATCCGGCAGAGGATCACCCGCACATTCTGAGGCAATTCGCGGCATACTTCATATGCCATGCGGCGGTTTCCTATATGCTCTCGGTCGATGGTCTTGACATGTCCGGAAGGATAGAAACAGATCTGTTTGCCTGCCGCCAGGCTATCTATCACGATCCGGCTGAGTTGCCCTGCCGCCGCGACACCTTCTTCGCGGGACATAGCACTCTTGTTCAGGTCCGGCACTTCGATAGCATCGGCTTTGCGCAGGATATAGCCGTAGAACCAATGACGCATGAACAGTTCGTCCGTTAGCGGGCATATCGGCAGCCACCATTCTTCGCTGAAAAGGATCAGGGGGTCGATATAAGCCGAGTGGTTCGGCAGGACCAGATGCGTGGAGTTATCGCGCAGCAATTCTTCACCAGTCACCTGAATATCATAATGCCAATGAAAGAAGAACTTAACTATTTTGCCGAGAGTGTAACGATTCATAGTTCTCTAATGATTTCCAGCAGGGAGTCACCTGCCCTTCTATCAAAGAAAAGCGCATCAATTCCCGCTTTTTGTGCCCCCAGGACATCGGTTGTCATCGAGTCACCTATCATGAGCACTTCGTGCGGTTGCAGACCTGCGCGGCGGAGGGCCTCCTGATAAAAACGGATGTCGGGTTTGTCATAACCAATATCCATGGAAATGAAGGTGTCCTCAAAATAAGGCAAAATGCCTGCATGCTCCAAGCGGCTGCGCTGCAAATGGCCGAAACTATTGGAAGCGGCAAAGAGACGATATCCTTTGTTTTTCAACGTATCGAGCATCTCTTTTGCGCCGGGAACGAGCGTGTGGGTAGTACCCCAAGCCGCACGAAAAGCGTGTTTGAAGGGTTCGACAGCCTCAGCGGGATAGCCTATCGCCGCAATAAACTCCTGCGGATAAAGGTCCATCACTTCAGCAATCGTATATTTGCCATGCTTGGCCTCGGCAAAAAGGCGTCCGGCGATATCGAAGAAGAGTTGGAAATGCTCCGGATGTTCCGGCATTGCCTCATCAAAAGCCTCCCGACAACAAGGAATGTAATCGAGGAGCGTATCGTCAATATCAATAAAAATCGCCTTATACATGCATTTTTAGAGCAAAAAAGTGGCGTGTAGTTTTTACACACCACTTCGTCGGGTAGGCGAGATTCGAACTCACGACCTCCTGCTCCCAAAGCAGGCATTCTAACCGGGCTGAACTACTACCCGCCGCTTGCGTTTCAGCGGAAATCGGGTGCAAAGGTACTGCTTTTTTTTGACATGTGCAAATTTTTATGCACTTTTTTAAAAATTATACTTTGTCATCAGCTGCACGCGATGGTTCGTAACCCAATGGAGGTCATTTTTCGCCAAACCATCTGCCCCCAGACCTTTACCGTACTGCACAGAAGTGATCTCGTATTCGCAGCCGAGTTGGAATTTACCGATGGTATAAAGGATGGTAGGCGAGAGACGATACATTTGGTTCATATTGTTGGCACGAGGCATGAAAAATTCCTCTTTGCCGAATTTGCCATCTCCGTTGACATCAATGATATTCTCTTTCGTTCCGAAATTACGGATGTAACCGGCAAAGAGAATACCTTGCAGTTTCTGCGGGTGTTTGTCCTCTTGTTTGCCGACTTTGCCGCCATACACGAGGCTGATCCAAGAAGAGGAATTGCGCGTCGGCGTATACTCATACGAACCATCTGCATTCACCTTTTTGATACCATAACCGCCGTTGAGATTCATATGTTCTCCCGCTTCTGCAAAGATCGTTTTGGCTTTGATAGAGAACTCACCTTTCTTATATTGGAGATAGAGGAAGGGCGAAGCGGTAGTGATACGATCGGAGACCTTAACAGTAACCGTTGTAACGCCATCAGTTGCCAAGACAGAACCCGTATGACGCGGGCAGATACTGAGCACATTCGCTCCTGCACGCAGAAGGAAACCGTTGGTATGGAAATTCAGACCGAGGTAGGCTTCCGGCGTCTTGGAATACGCGATATACTCGGCGGACTGGCCATCAGGACCGGTGGAGAGATACTGCATCTGCCAAATAAGCGCACCCGTGAGGGTGAAATATTTGCCGAGACGCGCATCCATTTTGACTTGCGGTGTACGTGAGAAAGGTCCGAACGGTGCGCCGGAGTTCAGCGCTATTGCATCACATAAATCGGCAGCCATAGGATGCCATGCCTGACCGAGTAACAGATCCACACGTGCAAAATCCTTATCATTCATACGCAAGCTATCCCACGCGAGGGTCAGATACGCCTGACGAAGACGCAGCTGGGCTACACCGGAGAGCGAGTGTGTACCGGCTCCTTTGGTGCTCAGGCCCGCATAGAAATCGGCTTCAATCTTACCGCCAAACTCCGTGCCGCGCCATTTATAGCCAACGATATTCAATCCCACACGAGTGGTCATGGAAAGGAAACGGAAGGTAGAAACAGCATTCAGATCCTGACGCTCTACGCCGGAGGCAGCTGCTTCCGCTTCGGTCTGATTCCAGTTTTCGTCCTTAGGCTGATAGTTATACAAATCGCCCGTACCGGAGATAGACTCGCGGCTATCGAAAGCAAAATAATTACGAATGAACCCGTACGGCTTGAAATGCTGTTTGAGGTGAGATTTCACCGCCTCTTTCTTCGCCATTTTGACGGAATCCTGCGCCGCCATAGCGGGCAGAACCGTCAAAAAAGCACAAAGAAGAATGATATATTTTTTCATACTTGTCATTTTAAGCAAACGGGAAGAGGAGCAATACTGCATAGGAAAGCGCAATACCTACGAGACCGACAATAAGTCCCACTTTCGCCATATCGTTGGTCTTGATCAGACCCGTGGAACAAGCGATAGCGTTCGGCGGCGTAGAGATAGGCAGAAGCATAGCGAAGGAGGTAGAAGCAGCCACGCAAACCAACAATGTTGTCACTCCTCCGAAAGCACCTAATTGCTCGCTCATAGCGGTACCAACAACCGCCAAAATCGGTACCAGCAAGTTGGCAGCCGATGAGTTAGCGATGAAGTTAGAGAGCAACCATCCGAGCAAGCCGGCAATAATCAATACCGCGATAGCCGACCAGCTGCCAAACGGAATAGCCTCAACGAGTGCAGCGGCCAGACCGGTTTTATTAAGAGCCGTACCGATAGCAAAACCACCGGCAACCATCCAAAGTACATGCCAGTCAATCTTGGCGAAATCATCACGCGTGAAGATGCCCAGCAACGCATAGACAGCAAACGGAATAAGCGCTACGACATTGGAATTGAGGTGAGTTAACTCACCTGTCATCCACAATAAGATAGTGACGATGAAGGTAACGGTTACCACCCAGAATTTCCAGTCCATCTCATGATGCTCACTCGGTTCGATCACGATCTTCACATCCTTCGCCTTGAAGGGGAAAAGGAATTGAAGCAACCACCACGAAAAGAGGATCATAACGATCACAACCGGCACAAAACGAATCATCCATCCGGCGAAGCCAATATTCACATCCATTGCCGCCAACTGACCGATAGCGATAGCATTAGGAGGCGTGCCGATAGGAGTACCCAAACCGCCGATATTAGCCGCAATAGGAATAGCCATTGCCAAGCTCACACGGCCTCCGCCATCGGCAGGAAGCGTACGTAATACAGGCGCCAGGAAAGCTAACATCATAGCAGCCGTAGCCGTATTGGACATGAACATAGACATCACGCTAATAAGCGTCAGGAAGCCCAATAATACCCATTTCGGATTCGTGCCGAAAGGCTTGAGCATGACGCGGGCAAGCACCACATCCAGACCTACTTTGCTGGCAGTAATAGCTAACACGAATCCACCCAAGAAAAGCATGATAATCGGGTCTGCGAAAGCCGCCATCAGTTCCTTGAAATTGACCAGCGAACCCATGTCGGGATTCGTCAAGCCTTTATTGGAAACGGCGATAAGCAAGAAGACAATAGTAGTGACTGAAGTAGCCCACGCCGGAATAATCTCGAACATCCACATAAGGGCTGCATAACAGAAAATAGCGATGGTACGCTGCTGCACTATTGTCAGTCCGTCAATGCCGAAGAAAGAAGCCGGCACGAACCACATGAAAAGCACCACAGCCAATGTGAGCGGTGCCAGAATATGCAATTTTACGTTAAGTTTTTTCATTTTTTATACTCGTTTGGATTAGCTAAATGACGTATACGACGCTCATACCGCTCGCCGCCTTCGAAAGCCGTAGTGACAAAAGTATGAATAATATCCAGCGCTTTATCCGGCGCTACATATCCTGACGGCAGACAGAGCACATTGGCATCAAAGAAACGGCGTGCGTTCCCCGCCAGACGTGCATCCCAACAAACGGTAGCGCGTACACCGGGATGCGTGTTCGCCGCCATACTCATACCGTTTCCGGTAAAGCAAAAGCCGATACCAAGATCACATTCGCCTTTTTCCACAGCCGTAGCCAGAGGATGCGCGAAATCAGGAAAATCACAATTCTCCATTGAGTGGCATCCGAGATCCAGCACTTTGGCCCCTTCACGCTCCAGAAAGAGTTGAATCATGGCTTTCAGTCCAAAGCCCGCGTGGTCACTTGCCAGCGCGATGGTCATTTCATTTAATGGTTTCATACAATTATTGTGTTAAAATTTTATTATGTTTGTTATATCGATTCGTTGTTTAAAAAAAATGTACCTTCCCTCTTCTACGATAGATTTAAGGAAAGATACGAGACACGCTTCATACCCATTTTTTAAAAACGGGTGCAAAGGTACTGCTTTTTTTTAGAATATGCAAGAAAAATTGACGATTTTTGTGTTTTTTTATTACAAAAATGCCGTTTCCCCTTTATCGGGAACGGAAATATTACGGAAGCCCGCTTCGTAGAGATGCCCCTGATAAGTCTCTGCTGCTTCCTTCTCCCCATGCACGATAAATACACGTCTCACGCCCTCTACCTGAAGTGAGCGGGTGAGGTAATCTATCATTTCCTTCCAGTCTCCATGACCGGAGAAACCTTCCAGTTTGGTGATCTGCGCTTTTATCTTTCGATCCATTCCGAAAATAGAGATCCATTGCAGGCCGGGTTCCTGAATTCTGGCGCCAAGCGTGGTAGGCGCACAGTAGCCGACGATAAGGATCGTGCAACGCGGGTCAGAGATATGATTCGCCACATGATGTTTGATACGTCCTGCCTCCAACATGCCGGAAGCGGAGATGATGATAGCGGGTTTATCGTCGTCGTTCAGTTTTTTGGATTCACGCACATCGGTGATGTAACGAAGGGTGTTGAAACCGAACGGATCGTCATCATACCGCAGCGTGTCGCGCACCTCATCCGAGAGGTATTGCGGATACATGCGGAAAATATGCGTAGCATTCGTCGAAAGCGGCGAATCCACATAAACCGGAATGCGGTTCGATAGATATTGCTCGTTATACAGTTGATTCAAGACATAGACTATTTCCTGAGTACGACCGACAGAGAAAGAAGGAATGAGCAGCTTGCCGCCGCGATATTCACAGGTATCTTTGACGATGCCGAGCAGCTGTTGTTCGGTCACTAACTGATCCTCATGCAGCCGGTCGCCGTAGGTTGATTCGCAGATCAAATAATCGCATTGCGGGAAGAGCATCGGAGCCGGTAAGATATGACTCTGCGCACGGCCGATATCGCCGGTGTAAGTGACACGTTTCCAACGCTTTTGCCCGTCTTCTTCCTCATAGAATTCCAACGAACAGATGGCGGAACCAAGCATGTGACCGGAGTTGGTGAACGTCAACAACACATCATCAAAAATGCGGAAACGGCGGTCGTAGTCATAGCATACGAAATGCTTCATCACCTGATCCACCTCATGCTGGGTATAAAGCGGCTCCAGAAAATAATTCTTACCCTTCTCTTTATGCGGGTGCTGGCGGTCAACCTTCTTATTATAAGTGCGCACATCCTGTTCCTGAATAAATGCCGTGTCCGCCAACATCAGCGCACAGAGATCACGCGTAGCGTGAGTGCAATAGATATCGCCACGAAAACCCTTTTTATACACATACGGAATAAGCCCCGAATGATCGATATGCGCATGGGAAAGCACAATACAATCGAGCGCTGCGGGATCAAACCCCAAGTCGCGGTTATCGGCATCGGTCTCAGCACCTTTACCCTGGTACATACCACAGTCAAGAAGGATCGTGTGACCGGAATCGGTAGTGATCAGATGTTTGCTACCTGTCACCTCGCGCGTCGCGCCTAAGAACTGAATTTTCATGGTTTTGACGATTTTATGCTGCAAAATTAGTGAAAAATTTTGATATGTGCAAATTTTTTTGTACTTTTGCAGTCGCAAAAGTGAGTAACAATGAGAAATTGGAAATTATTTGTATTGGCAGTTATGGCAATTATTGGTGTGTCGTGCACAGAGAAAGCGAGTGAAGGTAAGGCTCCTGTCACGAAGCCGCAGATCACGATCGAAGGCGGTCGTTTGACGCCGGAAGGGCTGTGGGCGATGGGTCGTATCGGTTCGGTCAAGAGCGATATCGAGACCGGTCTGCTGGCTTATACCGTGAGCTATTATTCCGTAGAGGAAAACCGGAGTACGACTTGGATCCGGATCTGTAATCCTTATGACGAGATGAAGGTCTGCGATGAGTTCGTAGGCTACGAGCCGGCATGGTTCGGCAACAGCGGTTGCCTGGCATACCTCAAAGGCGGCAAGCTCTACCTGCGCCGAGATAAAGAAGAAGTGGAAGTAGAAGGTGCAGAGGATGTAGAGGGTTTCCTACTCTCCCCGATGCGCGACAAAGTGATTCTTATCAAGCAGGTGAAGACCGTTCAGACGACTGCGGACAAATATCCGGATCTGCCTTTGGCAACCGGACACATGCACGAAGATCTGATGTACAAACACTGGGACGAATGGACCGAGACCGCTCCTCAGCCTTTTGTTTGCGAGTTGAAGACCGAGTATTTCGGGGAAGGAGAACGCATCAAGTCCGCAAAAATAGGCGAGAGCGTCAATATCCTGGAAGGCACGGCTTTCGAGAGCCCGATGAAACCTTTCGGCGGCATGGAGCAGCTGGCATGGAACCCTAACAACGAGGAGAT
>JAGCFY010000155.1 GCA_017649845.1 Paludibacteraceae bacterium | reverse complement strand
CGATATAATTAACACATATACAATACGTTACGACATATGCCGAAACACTTGAAAACGCACATATTAAACCGTTTGAATGCCGCAATTTCGCATTTTTTAGCGCCATCCAACGTTTCCGCTCTTCATTCCAGGGGAGTGCGCTATTTTGTGCCGGTGGAGGGCATCGATGCCTTTTGGGGTGCGATGAATACCGTCAAAGAAGGCCGTCATTACCGCAAACATATCATCGTCCGCCGTGCGCCCGAGCATAACGGACTCCTCCAACTCTATACCTACCATTTCCCGACTCATTGGTCAGCGGCTTGCGTAGCAAACCGCGAGCTGATCAAAGAAGCGCAGCGCCAGGCACATGCATTGGAGCACGATCATTCGATCGAAGCACTCGAATGGCGGGTACGGTTCTTCAACCATTATTTCACGGTTTTCAAAGGCGGCGCCAAGCCTGAACCTGGCATGAAACCCTATGCCCGCTTCTATCAATATACCTACGTCGCCATCTATCGCCAACTGCAATCCGAACGCCAAAAAGCGCAAGAAGGAATCAACTTGGAAGACCTGAATTTTGAGGCGATTGATATGGATCGCCCGTTTGTCCTGAAACGTCGCGCCGCAATGGCAAATACGAATACGCTTAAAATTTTGCAAATAAATTTGCATATTCCAAAAAAAAGCAGTAATTTTGCGACGCAAAATTGCACGAACGGAGAAGTAATAACGTAAAGAGAAATGACAAAACACCTTGGGATAATTGTGGGTTTGTTGGCATGGCTGGCTTGTGCACATGCGGCTGCGCCGAGTTGGACGAATCCTATTTTGCCGTATGACTACTCCGATCCGGATGTAATCAAGGTGGGCAAAAATTACTATATGACCTATAGTACCTTTGCCTGTGTGCCCGGTTTGCAGATTTTGCAATCGCTCGATGGGATAGAGTGGAATATAGTAGATGCTGCGCTTCCGGATAGTGTGCCGGGCTATGGCCACCAGGACGCATGTCCTGCCGGTTGCGGCGTGTGGGCGCCCGCTATCCGCTATCATAAAGGACGTTTTTATATCTACTACGGCGATCCGGATATAGGTATCTTCTGTATCCGGTCGGAGAAGACGAAGACGATCCCTTGCCGCTGGAAATCGGCTGTGCTCGTTAAACCCGGCAAAGGACTGATTGATCCCTGTCCGTTATGGGATAAGGACGGACGATGCTATCTTGTGCATGCTTTTGCCGGTAGCCGTGCCGGCTTCAAATCGGCACTGGCGGTATGTGAATTGGCGCAAGACGGACTGTCTGTGATTCGCGAGGATCAATTGGTTTTTGACGGTCATCCGGATAATCCTACCTGCGAAGGGCCGAAATTCCACAAACGGAACGGGTATTACTATATCTTCTGTCCTGCCGGAGGCGTCAAGACGGGATGGCAGTTATGTCTCCGCAGCAAATCGGTGTACGGACCGTATGAATGTCGTCGCGTGTTGGAACAGGGTTCGACAGAGATTAATGCTCCGCATCAGGGCGCATGGGTGGAAGATAAATTCTATCATTTTCAGGACGTAGGAACAGCAGGACGCATCGTTCATCTGCAGCCTCTGCGATGGCAGGACGACTGGCCGGTTATAGGTAATGAAGGAGAACCTGTTACTGCGTACAAAGCATCAAATACGATGCATGGAGTACCAAGGTCCATGGATGGTTTTTGGATGCGTACGCTCTCGCCCGAATGGCAATGGAGCGGAAACCGTAAGGCACAGTATTATTATCTCGCTGTAGAAACCGACTCCACTTCGCACATGGCGAATGATTATATCCGTCTCTTTACTTATCCTGCAGCGGATATCCAGACCGCCCCGAACTTACTGCTGCGTAAGATACCGGCTAACACAGCTTTCACTATCATGGCCCGCGTTCGTTTTATGCCCCGGCCGCAAGGCAAGAACCCCAAGTATAACGAGGAGGCAGGACTTATTGTGCATGGCCGCCAGAGCCGCACATTACCTATTCCTTCGGATGGCGAGTGGTGGTATGCCCGGATTGAAGTTTCTGCTTCGCATCTTTGCCGTTTCTTCCTGTGTGACGACGGGCAGGAATGGCAAGAGATAGGCGAACCTTTCCAAGCCGTTGCCGGAGAATGGATAGGTGCCAAAGTGGGAATGTATGCCGTGCGTCCGCTCGTTGAGACATCTTCGCCCTACAAACGGACGGATAATGATGCCGGATGGCTCGACGTCGATTGGTTCGAGATCATGCCACAATAAATACGAATTATGAAAAAAACAATGATAATTTTAGCCGTACTGGTGCTCACAATGAGTGCAGCGGCGCAGAAACAAAATTCGACCTACCTAGCGTATATCGAACAATGGAAGTCAACGGCTCTTCAGAACCAAGCTGACTACGGCATACCGGCTTCTATCATCATGGCGCAGGCGCTCTTGGAGTCCGGCGCAGGTACCAGCGAGTTGGCTCTAAATGCTCGGAACCATTTCGGCATCAAATGTACGAGCGATTGGTTCGGAGGTGTTTATTATTACGATGACGACAGCGAAGGCGAGTGTTTCCGCCAGTACAGCGACGCCGCCGAGAGTTTCAAGGACCATGCCCTTTTCCTGCAACGGCCGCGTTACGCTACCTGTTTCGAGATAGCGATAGAGGACTACGAAGGTTGGGCTTATCGGCTCAAAGCCTGCGGCTATGCAACCGATCCCGGTTATGCGAAGAAGCTGATTAAGCTGATAGAGGATTATAAGCTTAACGAGCTTACTGACGCACCTGCGGAGCAGAATGATGATGCTCCTGAGAAGTTGAACGAAACGGCTGAGCCGAGAAAAGAGGAACCGAAAGAGAAACCGGAGGCAAGCGATAAACCTGTAACTAAAAAGCCGCTGAAAGCGGAGGTGGTACATCGGTCCGAACCGATCGCGGTGATCACGCATGATCCCGAACCGCCGTACGAAGCACCGCTGAGTGCACGGGATGAGAAGAAACTGTTTCTGCTGCAGCATCCAGCCAAGAAATGCAACGGCGTGAAATACATCACGGCGCGTGAAGGCGACAGTTATGCCAATATTGCTTTTCGGCTCAACGTACGCGAGCGCCAGCTGCGTGAATGGAACGATGCTCTGGGACGCGAGTTAGCTGAAGGAGATCGAGTATATATGGGTGCGAAAAAGAAGAAAGTAGCGCCGGAGAAAACGATCATGTGGGTTCATCCGGGCGAGTCGCTCTGGATGATATGTCAGCGCGAAGGAATCCAGATGGCGGTAGTACAGAAACTGAACGGCTTTGCACCTGAACTGCGCGTGTTTCGTACAAGACAGCAGATTTTGCTGAATAAGGTAAAAGAAGAGAAATGAGCAGCAATTCTTCCTCTCTGACGGACGCCCTTATCGCGTATCTGCGCGAGAGCGGATTAGAAAAACCGGTGCTGGAGGTGCAGGTGGAAGAAGTGTGGCCGAAAGTGATGGGGGATATGGTGACCAAGATGACACGAAGCGTGGAGATGAAAGACGGTATGCTTATCGTGCGGGTCAACTCCGCGGCACTCAAAACGCAGTTATTTGAGAACCGCTTCGAACTGGTACGCAAACTGAACGAAGCGGTAGGAGCAGAAGTCATCAAGGATTGCAGAATACTGGGTTAAGTTGTTTTATCCGGATAACATAGAAGAGAAGATCGATTTCACGGTGATCCGTGAGGAGTTGATGCGTCGCTGCACTTCGCCTTTGGGGCGCGAAGAAGTAGAAGCGATGCGGATGGAGACGGATTATGAGGTAGTGAGTCGTTTGCTGATGGTCACGGACCAGATGCGTGCTGCGCATGCTGATCCTGCGCTCACTTTCCCGCGTGGAGAAATCCATGATATCCGCGAAGCCATAGCGCGCGTGCGGATTGAAGGCTTGTTTTTGGATGAAGCGGAACTGGATGCCTTGCGCCATTCGCTGCGTTATGCGGCAGAGCTGGAGCATTTCTTCGCTTCGCTCGATATACAACGCTACGCGTTGATAAAAGAATTAGGTAACAGCGATGCGGGCTTGGAAGAGATTGTTCGGACGATAGACAGCATTTTGGACCGATATGGTCAGCTGGCGGATAGCGCTTCGCCCGAATTGGGCCGCATTCGCCGCGAAATAACGAACCTCCAAGGTTCCGTTGGACGTACTTTGGCTTCTATCCTCCGTCAAGCCAAGACGGACGGGTTTGTAGATGCTGATGCAGCTCCAACGATCCGCGAAGGGCGGCTGGTGATTCCGGTGTCGCCGGCTTTCAAACGCAAGGTAGGCGGTATCGTGCATGATGAATCGGCTACGGGAAAGACCGTCTATATAGAACCGCAACAGGTGGTAGATGCCAATAACCGGATACGCGAGTTGGAAGGTGCTGAGCGACGCGAGAGAATCCGTATTCTGACCGAAGTAACCAATACCCTGCGGCCACGAACCGAAATCATCCTCGGCAGTCAGAAGATGCTGGCAAAAGTGGATTTTCTGAATGCCAAAGCCTCTTTGGCCGAGACATTACAGGCCATCCGGCCGGAGATCATAAACGGTCCGTTGTTAGAATGGAAAGACGCGTACCACCCGGTGCTGAAACTGCATTATGCCCCGCAAGGCAAAACCGTCGTGCCGCTATCGATCCGGCTGGAAGCGGAGAAAGCACATGTGCTGGTGATCAGCGGTCCGAACGCAGGCGGTAAATCCGTGTGTCTCAAGACCGTGGCGCTGTTGCAATATATGATCCAATGCGGACTCCTCGTGCCTGTAAACGAAGCTAGTAGAGCCGGGATCTTTACGCAACTGATGATCGATATAGGCGATGAGCAATCCATACAGGACGAGTTATCCACCTATTCGTCCCACTTGCGGAATATGAAATATTTCCTGCGCAATGCGGACGACAAAACCCTGCTGCTCGTGGATGAAATGGGTACCGGAACCGAACCGCTCATAGGCGGTGCGATAGCTGAAGCTATCCTGCGCGAATTAGTGAGCCGGCATGTGTTCGGTGTGATCACTACCCATTATACCAATCTGAAGCATTTTGCGGAGGAGACCGAAGGTGTTGTCAACGGCGCGATGCTCTATGACCGCGGCGCGATGAAGCCGCTCTTCCAGTTATCGATCGGACAAGCCGGCAGCAGTTTTGCTATTGAGATAGCGCGGCAGACCGGGTTAGGAGAACCTATCATCGCTTATGCTACCGAGTTGGTGGGAGAGGAGCATATCGACTATGACCGCCAGCTGCAGGATATAGCACGGGATAAACGCTATTGGGAGCGCAAACGGCAACAGGTGCGGCAGAGAGAAAAAGACCTGGAAGCCAAGATAGCCGAATACGAAGCGCGTCTGGCCGGAGCGAAAGCAGAGAAACGGGATATATTGGAGCACGCGCGGCAAGAAGCGGCTGAACTGCTGCAACAGGCTAACGCTACAATAGAGCGAACCATACGTGAGATCAAAGAAGCGAAGGCGGAGAAAGAGAAAACCAAGGCAGCACGGGCGAAGGTGGAAAACCTGAAGGCGAAAGTGGAAAGTCAGGCACCCAAACCTGCCAAAGGCAAAGGAAAAACGCCTTCCGCTCCCGCGCAAAGCAGTAAGACACCCAAGGTGCTGCGCGATCTGAGGGATCTTAGAGTATTGAAAGGTGAAATAGATGAAGTTCCTGCAGCGCCGGTCAGTACGTCCACCAACATAGCACATGCCCGCAAAGTGAAATTTGAACGCACGCTGGACATCCGTGGCATGCGGGTTGATGAAGCGACCGAAGCGCTCATAGCCTATATGGACGATGCGCTTATGGTAGGTGCAGGCGAAGTGACGATTCTGCACGGCACGGGAACAGGCGCACTCAAGCAATTGACACGCGATTACCTGAACGAACTGAACAGAGCACGCCATAAGAGGGGACAGATAGCGCTCGATTTTGGAGATGGAGATGTGAACCATGGCGGGGCAGGACTGACGGTGGTAAAATTATAAATCTACGATATGAGAAAAATTATTATTCTCTTTGCGCTCTTATGCCCGCTCATGGCATGGGCGGTTCGGCTACCGGGATTCGGAGAACGCAGGTACTCTCTTACCGCTATGGGAGAGTACAGTTACAACACTACGTGGGGACATCACGGCAACATTGATGTACAAGCCCTGATGCCGATAAATCAGCATTTTGAGATGGAGGCGAAACTGCAGTTCTCTACCGCCAATGTGCATACGGGCGTGCTGCAGATACGGCCGAAATTCGAACTGCCGGTAGGTGAGATGTTCATCGAGACAGACCTGATGTATCGTGCTATTGCGCGAAACAAAATCGGCGATATCGTTGCCGCGGTAGGTGTGGGATATCGGATGGACCATGTATCAATTACCATCGGTTCGTTCTGCCGCGTAATGGACGATTGGACGCGCGATTGGCATTCTGAAGATAATTATGTAGTGGAGCCGTTTAACCTGTTGTACCGCATCGAGGTCTTCTGCCGGCCGCAGAATAATAACTGGAACCTCTCCTTTATGTTCAGCAACGTGGATGATTATCAGATGGAGCGAATGTGGCAGCCGCTCTTCTCTGTCGGTGCATGGTATGATGTCACGGAGCACTGGCGACTCAATTTCGGGGCGCAATGCAAGCCGACCGGTATGTTCCATCTGGATGCTTCATTCTATGGCGCTACTGCCCGCGCCGGATTTAGTTACAGGTTTTAATTGAAAGGGTAAAATGATGAAAAAGAATATTCTCTATATAGCAATGAGCGCATTTCTGTTGGCTTCGTGCGCTTCGGAAGATTCCACCCTCGACATAGCCGGTATGTTTTCTTCCAATGGCGAACCGGTCAACACGCGTTTTGACCAATCTATCGCATATAATGCTACGCAGCCGGAGATCCATCTTGATATGGGATCAGATACTTACACGGTATATGCTTGCTCCGATAGCCATGCTACTCGCCAGGCCCATAAGAATCTGGATTATTTCATAGAGCAATACAATGCAGCTCCGGAGCCAAAACTGGCTCTGCATTTGGGCGACTTGATTGATGCGCAGAAGAACTTTGCATGTGCTGATAGTATCTTGAACCTGGCGAATAGCCATCTCTTTATCGCGGTAGGAAACCATGATCTCTATTTCAAGCAATGGTCAATCTATCGCGACTATTTCAAGACCGCTACCTATTGGTTCGATACCAATAACGGCGGAAAGAAACTGGACCTCTTTATCTGTCTTGATAGCGGTGATGGTACGTTGGGTGCCAAGCAGACCAAATGGTTGCGTGAGTTGTTGGAGCAGAAATCCAAAGAAGGCTACCGCCGGATCATCGTCTTTACCCACACGCATTTCTGGAAACTCGATGAGTCGCAGGGCCATACCTCTAATTTCGGATTGGAAGAGACCTATGAGTTAGCTTCGCTTTTCGCGCAGTACGGCGTAGAATGGGTGTGGAGCGGACATCAGCATAGCCGTCAGTCGGTCATCTTCCGCGGCGTGAACTATCTGGTACTCGATGCCACGCAGGACAAAGAGAAGGGACAATCCTATATGACGGTAGATATGGGTGAATCCGCTATCTACCATTATATCAATTATCCCTCTGTGGCGTCGAAAGAATAAGTACCGACAGGATTACTTACAGTTCTTAAAGGCATTCTTGCCTACCTCTACTGCGGGCGCCAACATAGGCGTCCGTAAGTATTTGCAATCCATGAATGCTTCAGCGCCTATATACTGCAGACTATCGTTCCATTGCACCTCGCGCAGACTCCTGCAGTTGAAGAATGCTCCGTCATCAATGCGTTTGAGCCGCTCGTTGAGAATAAGCTTTTGCAGATTGATGCATTGCGCAAAAGCTCCTCGTTGAAGATGCACCAATCCGGCAGGAAGGGCAACCTCTTCCAGCATCTTGCATTCCATGAAAGCTCCTTCTTCGATCATATGGATATGGTCCACAAGGATGATTCCGCGCAGTTGCTGGCAATTGCGGAAAGCGCGTACACCGATACGGAAAGTGGAGAGCGGGATGTTGATTTTCTCCAGTGCCAGACATCCGTCCAATGCTTCG
>JAGCFY010000154.1 GCA_017649845.1 Paludibacteraceae bacterium | reverse complement strand
GCAGCAACACCCGGGAAAGTAACATCTACATATCCGCTCGATGCCGTTCCATCGCCTTCGTCGTATTCCCATGTCCAAGGCAGGATAGTGATATCACGAAGTTTGTCTGCCTTGTCATATGCATAATAGAAGGTAGGTACAATCTCGATCATAGCCTGGGTCTTCGCATTATTAGTGTTACCACTGCCAAATGATATAGTATTGATCAACGCACCCGGGCAATTGGCAGACATCTTATTTCCTGTCAATGCCAAAACCTGACCGCGAGCACCATCAAGGAACGGAAGAGCCCAGATCCACTCAGATTTCGAATAGTCGGTTACATCTGCGCAGAGATCTTTGAATACATCTTCAAATTTGTCTTTGAACTTATAGTCCTCTTGTTTGATTACCTGAGCGCATGCCCATGCAGCCTCTTGGTATAGTTCGTGACGCTTCTCCGCATCCTTTACGTTATATTGGATAGAGCAATCGGCAGTACCACCTTCGGTGAACACATTCGGACGCATTGCTACGCCGGCATACATCAGATCCATACGGGCTAACAAGCCAAGTGCCAGCGCTTTACTCGGACGACCGGTATAATTTTGAGCCGTACCAGGACACTGAGCAGACCAAGGCAATAGTTCAGATGCCTCTTTGAGATCAATGCGCAGTTGGTCATACACTACATTACGATCTTGTTTCTTGGTATAAAGCACCTCCGGGTTATTACCATTGAAGGACTCGAAGCTGGCGGGTACATCACCCCAAAGCTTCACCATCTCCAGATAGCAGAACGCACGAAGAGTAAGCGCTTCTCCTAACAGATACTTGAAGGAAGCATCAGTCGTATCCGAGTGCGCACGAATACCGTCAATAACGACATTAGCACGCTCAATAGCCGAGTTGAGGTATGCCCAAGGGTCTTTACCATTGGAGGTGGAGAGGTTTCCGGTACCCCACGTCATATTATACGCTGCATACTCGGCATCCTCCGTTTTGGAAGCATGTTCGATATCTGTATTCATCGCTACATAGCCACCGCAGAGACGGTTACGGAATGATTTATCCTCGCCAAAGGTATTGTAAATAGCTCCGATGGCTTGTTGGGTCAAGTCCGCAGATTTGAATACCGCTTCGTCCATCGCCGAAGGCGATTCGGTCTCGAAGAAACCTTTCTCGCAAGCTACTAAGGTAAGTGCAAGTGCACCTAAGATAAAATATTTTGCTTTCATAATCTATAAATTTACGCTATTAGAATTGGATATTCAAACCTACGTTGATACCGCGGCTCTTAGGATATGCAGAGAAATCTACACCCGGAGTCAACGGGTTCTTAGATGAACGGGTATCTACCTCAGGATCCAAACCACTGTATTTCGTTGCGCAGAAGAGGTTGCTGCCCTGGATATATACGCGGATATTACTGATCACTTTGGTTTTCTCCATCCATACTTTCGGCAGCGAGTAACCGAGCGTCAGTTGATTCAGACGCAGGAAACTACCGTCCTCCATATCCTGATCTGTCACTACGTAGTGCGACATAATCGGGCTGTAGGTCTTCGCCCCCTTTTCAATATTCATCTGGTCTAACTGATTAGCGAAATCGACATATGCATCGCCAAACATCATAGCGGCGTTAGCGAATACATCCGGCATATACTGACCTTCACGGGAATAGAGCGAATAACGGTTATTGAATGCCATATCGGAAATCAAGTTACGCATTTTCGTCTTCTCCGTTACCGTAGTATACTCCATCTTCGATAGGTTCAGGATCTTGTTACCGAATGCGAAAGTGAAGTTAGCCGCCAGATCGAACTTACCCCATTTATCACCGCCGATGTTGAAGTTGATATTAAAGCCACCGGAGTGGGTCGGTACGGTATTACCCAGGATCACTTTATCTTCCTCCGTAATCACGCCGTCACCGTTCTGATCTTTAAATTTAATCGCACCCGGAACCGGTTTGTTGGTCAGGAAGCCGTCGCCGTAATTAGGTACACCGTCAGCCAATCCCCATGCATGGGTAGCAGCGAGATAACTCTGGAAATCCGAAGCGGTATAGTATCCATCGGTCTCATAACCCAATACATTACCTACCGGCTGACCTACCTCAAGCAGGAACTCTGCCGTGGTCAGATACTCGGACGAACCGAAGCAACTGGTCTGTGCCAGCATAGAGGTCATGTTACCCAAATCCTGCACGCGCGTTTTATTGAATGAGATATTGGCATCTACGCTCAAGTTATAACTCAAGCTCTTCGATTTATGGTCGAGAATGATACCCTTGATCGAGAACTCCATACCCATATTACGGGTAGAACCGATATTCTGGTATTGGTAGTTATAGCGCGCCGGCATGTTCTGACGAATGATCAGATCCTTGGTGGTATTCCAATAAAGGTCAATCGTACCGGTTAAGCGCTCGTTGAAGAAACCATAATCAATACCGAAGTCACGAGTAATCGTGGTCTCCCATTTCAGATTCGGATTAGCGGCAATCTTGTCACTACCGCCAATCACGAGGATATTACTTGTACCTTCACCCATATCGAAATACGTCATCTGCGAAGAGAGGAAATCCGGATGGAGGTAACCCAGGTCCACATTATTGTTACCCGCCATACCCAGCGAGAGACGGAACTTGAGGTTACTGAGCCATGAAGCAGCATCCTGCATAAACTCCTCATCCGACATACGCCATGCTACAGCACCCGAAGGGAAGTAACCCCATTGGTGACCCTTTACGAAACGTGTCGAACAGTCTGCACGGAATGTACCGGTGATGTAATAACGTCCCTTGTAGTCATAATTAGCACGAGCGAGGAACGAGAGTTGGTTATCACGCGGGTTGATATAGTTTACAAACTCCGAATATGCAGCCTGACCCATATAATTGAAGATCTCGCCGTGGAGCACATCGTAACTACCTTTGTAACCGAATCCATACTCGTTCTGGCTAGAACCCTTGCGGATTACGGTCTCTTCACCAACGAGCACGCTTACGTTGTGATTGTTGTTGAAGGTCTGTTTCCATTCGAGGGTATTATGGTTCGTCAAGGTAGACTTATACTCATCCGTTACCTGAATCTGCGCCGTACCTCCTGCAATACCCGGACGACCGGTGTTACGCGAGAAATACGTAGTAGGACCGTAATAACGATCGGTTGTAATATGACGCGTCTCATAACCCATATCTACACGAGCTGTGAAATGCTTCGCAAACTTGTAACTCATGTATCCCTGGATATTCCATTTCTTATCCGTTTTGAGTTTATAGTTATCGCGGATCGTGGTGATCGGGTCATAAAGCGAACCGAAGGTCTCATCCTCGTCACTGCCCGAACCATCGTCTTTGGAAAGCAAAGTGGTCGGAGTAAATACTACGCAGTTACGCAGACGGGATTCGGTCGAAGTACCGTTATCCTTGATAGCATTCGAACCCGAACCGAGCACCTCTGTACTCGTATAACGAGTGGTGAAACCGATAGTGAAGTTCTTAAACGGTTTGAATTTTGCCTTACCCGAGATATTGTTACGGGTATAGTTGGATTGCTCCATGATGGCTTTGTCATCAATGCGATTGTAGGAGAGCGTGAAGTTGGCATTCTTGTTACCGCCACTTACGCTAACCGATTGATTGGAGTTAAAGCCCGTACGACCGAAGGTGCGGTCCTGCCAATCGATAAACTCATGTGCCGTAGGATCCTCATATTGCGCCAAAAGCGTAGCGATCGGTGTAGTCTCGATCTCCGACGGATCTTTGTATTTCGTCGTGTTATACAGTTCGTCAAAATAAGCGAAGAACTGGCCGCGCATATCCGAGTTACCCGGATCAGTGGTGTTGTATTTCATCGAGGCCCACTCGTATTGCATCAATGCGAAATCACGCGGGTCGAGCACCTCGTATTTCTTGGCAATCTTCTTCCATCCGATGAATCCGCTGTAATCTACATGGAAGGTCATCTTGTCATCCTCCGTGTCGGAATCCTTGGTAGTAATGATGATAACGCCGTTAGCACCTTGCGCACCGTAGATAGCGGTAGCCGCAGCATCTTTCAGTACGTCCATCGAAGCAATGTCACTCGGAGCGATATCAGCAATCGAACTTACCGGCATACCGTCTACGATATACAACGGGTCGTTGCTCTGGGTAAGCGAAGTACCACCACGCACGCGAATTTTCACATCTGCATCCGGGCTACCTTCGGTCGTCGTAACCGACACACCGGATAACTTACCTTGCAGCGCTTCAGCCGCACTGGTCACAGGGATGTCCTTGATCTGATCAGCACCTACGGAAGCTACGGAAGTGACGACATCGCGTTTCTTGGTCGTACCGTAACCGGTTACTACCACTTCCTCCAGCACCTCGCTGTTCTCCGACAGCACTACGTTCATTACGTTTCCGGTAATCGTCAACTCCTGCGTCTGCATACCGACGTACGAGAAAACAAGCACCTTGGCGTCATCCGGAACATCGAGGGTATAGTTACCGTCGAAATCCGTCACTGTACCGATGGTGGTACCCTTCACCATGACGGAAGCAGAGATAATAGTCTCTCCCGTCTGGTCTTTTACAGTTCCGTTTATCACACGTGCCTCTGCAGCCATGCCCATAAAGAGCAAAGCCGAAAGCATCATGGTACGGAACAAACTGGAATTCAGTTTCATAAAGAGAATTTGTTTGTGTTGATATTATTACTTAGATTTGTTAAATTGTCGTTCTCTATGCGCGTAATGCGCGCGTTCGGAATCTAATCGGCTGCAAAATTACACAAAAAACGCCAATCTTTTGTGTAAAAATTGACGTAAATAATCTACATATGTGTTTTTTTGTAAACTTTAGTTGTCAAATGGCTCCGCATACGTACATCCTTCCCGCCATCTGGAACATCCGTAGCGCGTATTGCCGCGGATAATGAGTCCCTGGCGACAAACAGGACATAACATACCGGCTTTATTGGTCTTCACGTCGCGAACTACGCCGGAAGTCATCTCTTTCAGCTCGTCTAAGAACTGCTGCGCCGTGTATTCGCCGCGCTCTATCTCACGCAGTTTCTTCTCCCAAAGACCTGTCAGTTCCGCGGATTTCAGAAGCGGAGAGATGATGGTATGAATCAGATCGATTCCTACCGCTGTAGCACGGATCGACTTGCTGCCCTGTTTCTCGATATACTTACGCTGGTATAGTTTCTCGATGATAGCGGCGCGGGTGGAAGGACGGCCGATACCGTTCTCTTTCATCGCTTCGCGCAGTTCGTCGTTTTCTACCGTCTTGCCTGCCGTCTCCATAGCGCGGAGCAACGTAGCTTCCGTGTAGTATTTTGGCGGCGTGGTCGTTTTCTCCTTGAGCAGAGGTTCATGAGGACCGCTCTCGCCTTTCGTAAATGCCGGCAGAGATTTGGTGGATTCCTCTTCGTTCTTGTCGCCCTGATCAGACTGGTCGCCCTGGTCGGACTGGTCAGACTGATCGTCAAACACCACCCGCCATCCGGGATTCAGCACTTCGCGACCCGTAACCTTGAAATCAATCTCGCCTGCCTTGGCCAGCACTGTCGTATTGCTTACCTCGCATTCGGGATAGAAAACGGCGATAAAATGCAGTGCCACCAGGTCGTACACTTTCTTCTCCTCCGCGCTCATTCCTTCCGGCCGTTGGCCCGTAGGGATAATAGCATGGTGGTCGGTTACTTTCTTGTTGTCGAATACTTTCTTGGATTTTGGGAGCGAACCTGCGCCTTTCTTGCCATCCGCTTTCAGACCCAACAGCGGTGCGACGGACGGGAAATAATCTTTGATTCCGGCTAATGTGCCCGGCACTTTGGGATACAGATCATCACTCAGATACGTAGTATCTACACGCGGATAAGTGGTTAACCGTTTCTCGTAGAGCGACTGGATCAGTTGCAGCGTCTGCTCTGCAGAGAAGCCGAATTTCTTGTTGCAATCTACCTGCAGGGAAGTCAGGTCATATAGTTTCGGCGCAAACTCCAGGCCTTTTTTCTTCTCCACACTCGTGATGAGAAGCGGCAGATCTTTGATGCTGTCCACCAGAGCCTGACCTTGTTCCTCGCTGTTAATAGCGTATTCGCCTTCTTCTACCGGAATCTGTGCGTTAAAGAGCGTATCGCGATATTTGGTTTTTAGCTCCCAATAGGTGCGCGGCTTGAAATTCTCTATCTCTGCCTGCCGTTTGACCACCAGCGCCAGCGTCGGTGTCTGCACACGGCCTACGGACAACACCTGCCGG
>JAGCFY010000153.1 GCA_017649845.1 Paludibacteraceae bacterium | reverse complement strand
CGACCGACACCGTTCGTACCATCCTTTCCAACGAAGGTGTACTGCTTTGCAAACACTTGCAGGGCGGTGTAGCCAAGGGCGCATTCAGCCAGGAAGAGGCTCAGAAGCGTTTCGAGGCATGGAAAGCTCAGAAAGATGCTAAGGCAGGCAAGATCAGCCAGGCAGAGGCAGACAAGAAAGCCGCTGCTGCAAAGGCTCTCCTCGCACAAGAGGTAGAGACCAACAAGGCTAAGGCTGCTGCTATCGCAGAGAAGCGTGCTGCTGCAGATGCTGCACTCGCTGCTGCGGCTCAAGAGGCTGCGCAGGAAGCTGCTGCCGCTGAGGCTGAGGCTAAGGGCGAAGAGGCTCCTGCAGAGGAAGCTCCTGAGGCAGAAGCTGAAGCATAAATTGCTTAAGCAATTAGCAAAAAGAAGTCCAGAACGAGAGTTTTGGGCTTTTTTTATTCATAGAAATCGATGTAAACCAACCGGATACGAGGGTCGGTGGCGAAGAGGCTGTCGGCATCGTGGCGGCTGATCTCTCCGCCGAAGAGTGCGAAGCAGTCGCCGTCACATTGCGACAGGTCCGGGCACAGACGATAGTCGAAAGCGTAATTGCGAACAGCAGCAGGTTGATCGGTTTTGGCAGGAGGCACCCGGCTCGCCAATACATGATAGCCCATCTTCTGCAAAGTCCAATAGTCCCCGTCAGAGAAACATTCTACCCATACCCGGTTCTTGTATCTGCCGAGCCATTGGTCAATAACAGCAGGATCGGATATCTTATCCGTCACTAATGTCAATTGCGGGTTGGAAGCCAAGATAGAATCCATCCTCGGAAAATCAACAGGAGTGAACAGACCGTATATCTTCTGCGCCATAAACCGGTCATGAGTAGGTGCTTCCGTCCATTCGAAATTCCAGTCATGCCATGCTACTAACTGACCGTCCGAAGTGACGGACAGATCGAGTTCAATACAATCAATGCCATGTTCCAGTGTATTACGAACGGCTTCCAAACTATTTGAATAGCGATACCTCCGTACGCTCCCACCGGCATGGGCGATATAATGCGGCAGATCGGGGGATGCAAACCAGTTCGACCGGATCAGTTTGTCGGCGAGTGAAGTTCTGAGCGCATAGTTATCATCCGCGTAGCATGGCTGATTAATCAGATCATGTCCCATACCCTTCCAGAAACAGTGTTGCTGGCCGATGGCATGCAAAACAGTAGGATAGATATCGCTCTGTTTGGCCTGCGGAATGTAAATCGTAGTATCCACACACGGTGCGGTCAGTATGAAAGGACAGCCGGCTTGACCGGTACCGAAAGGCAGGTCTGCACGCAAACCGTATTCACGCACCTCATCGCTCATATCATAGGTGAAGATACGGTGGTCTCCGGTGATAGCGATGGTACTATTATGCATCACTTCGGCCGTATCCGCCCAGGCAAGAAAGCGCCCTACCTGGCGGTCTGTATAATGAGCTGTCCGAAGATAATTCTGAATAATGGCAGGTATACTGTCCGGCAGTTCAATCGGGTCCGGAGAGCTATCGAACGGTAGGTGACCGTTGATAGAAATTCCCATCATGCAGCAAGGTGCGGTCGCTGTGTCAAGCGTCTGTATCATGTGGTCAATGACGATGCTATCATTCCATGCAAAACGGTTGTCGGTATCGGGCTCAATGAGTTCTTGATAACTATAGACCGTCGCCATGCGACGCTGATTCCAGACATTCCGGCATGGATTGACGATCGCGCTGCGGGGGTAAAAATGTGCGATATTCGGGTAGGTGCAGTAGTCATAGTCGATACAGGCAACTCCTTCTTTAATCGGGTAGAGTCCGGTATTGACGATTAGTTGCCCGTCGCCGGACATGCCGTACTGGATCTGGGTCAGTAAATCGCGGGCATAGAGCACAGGACGGGATGCGATATATTCTTTCATCGCCGGACATACGGGATCTCCGTTCAGGTCCATTGCATCCAGCACCCAAGATTCAAAACTCTCCAGAAGCAGAATGACAAGATGTCCTTGCGGCTTAGCCGGAGGTAACTGCGGCGTGACGAGTTTTGCCAGTTCGGTGTGCTCTGCCTCGGTCAGTGCGGAGGGAGAGGTCCTCTCTGCATAATACCGAATACAATCCGTTGCCATGAAGAGCGGGTAGGCAAGGATGGAGCGATGGTGGATATAATGGGTGGCTTTGCGTTCGTTCTCGCTTTCACTGACAGAGAAAGTTTGCGGAATCGTGCAGGGGTTGATCCACTCCCAAGAAAAGGGTGCTCCGTTGATAAAAGGCTTATGGTAATGCCACCGCAGGTAAGATCCGCTGAGACTTATCGTTGCACCCAGAAGAAGGGCAATGAGTGTCTCCCACCATCGGAAAGGAGCTGCTTTCCATAGGAAACAGACCGCCGCCGCACACGTCAAAAGCGGAAACAGCAGCAGCGAAGTGTCGCAATACGGGATAATGCTGGACCAGAATCCCTCCATATTTCCCGTGAGAGTAAAGAGATGCCATGTGATGAAAAGGTGGTTGACACGGT
>JAGCFY010000152.1 GCA_017649845.1 Paludibacteraceae bacterium | reverse complement strand
GTGGTTTTACCCAGCATATCGGTGCGTACAACGTGAAGTTGAAAAACGGCCAGCATATCACGTTCCTGGATCCTCCGGGTCACGCGGCGTTTACGGCCATGCGTGCACGTGGAGCGAAAGTGACGGATATTGCGATTATCATCATCGCCGCAGACGACGCGGTCATGCCGCAGACGATCGAGGCTATCAACCACGCTCAGGCTGCAGGTGTACCGATGGTGTTCGCTATCAACAAGGTAGATAAACCGGGTGCTAACCCCGATAAGATCCGTGAGCAGTTATCGAATATGAATATCCTCGTTGAGGACTGGGGCGGTAAATACCAATGCCAGGAGATCTCGGCGAAGAAGGGTACGGGTGTGTTCGAGCTATTAGAGAAAGTGCTGCTGGAGGCAGAGATGCTGGATCTGAAGGCGAACCCGAAACGTAGAGCAAAGGGTTCTGTGATCGAGTCGTCGCTGGATAAAGGTCGCGGATATGTCGCTACGCTGCTGGTACAAGACGGTACGCTGCATATGGGCGATATTGTCCTTGCTGGTACGTTCCACGGCCGTATCAAGGCTATGTTTAACGAGCGCGGCCAGAAAATCACGGAGGTGCGTCCGGGCGAACCTTGTTCGATCTTGGGCCTGAACGGTGCTCCGCAGGCAGGTGATGAATTCAACGTACTGCCGACAGAGCAGGAGGCTCGTGAGATCGCTAACAAACGTGAGCAGTTACAGCGCGAGCAATCCATCCGAACGAAGAAACACGTTGGTCTCGAGGAGATCGGCCGTCGTCTGGCTATCGGTGATTTCAAGGAGTTGAATATCATCGTCAAAGCCGATGTGGACGGTTCGGTAGAGGCTATCAAGGACTCGTTGCTCAAACTCTCGACGGAGAATATTCAGGTCAATGTTATTCACGGTGCGGTAGGTGCTATCAGCGACAGCGATGTGATGCTGGCTGCGGCTTCTGACGCTATCATCGTCGGCTTCAATGTTCGTCCGACCGGCACGGCCCGTAAGATGGCGGAGACCGAGGAAGTGGATATCCGTATCTACTCCATCATCTATGATGCTATCAATGAGGTGAAGGCCGCTATGGAAGGTCTCTTGGCTCCGGAGGTGAAAGAGGAAATAACTGCTACACTCGAAGTGCTGCAGACCTTCCATATCTCGAAGGTGGGCACTATTGCCGGATGTATCGTACGTGAAGGAAAGATCAAGCGCGGTAATAAAGTCCGCGTGATCCGCGACGGTATCGTGATCAAGACGGCGGAACTGGCATCGCTCAAGCACGTCAAAGATGATATCAAGGAGGCCGGCGTCAATACCGAGTGCGGTTTGAGTCTAAAGGCTTATGACGACCTGCAAGCAGGCGATATCCTGGAGTCGTTTGAGGAAGTAGAAGTAGCAAAAACATTATAAAGCCATGAAAAAATTATCATTGTTATTGCTGGCAGCGGTCAGTCTGACAGGTTGCTGGACGAGGATTTATACGGTAGCTCCGACAGTAGAGCCCGTAGCACCCGTTAAAACAGTCTATACGACATCGGTGACAACGCCGACGCCGAAGCACACGACGGTAACGACCGTGACCGTAACGAATTACAACAACGACTGGTCGTTCTATCTCGATCTTAATGCGGTTGCTGCAGCTTTCGCTGAGAGCCGTTCTGTACGCGAGTTTGAAGAGATTTTGAACTCAAGCCGGTATATGATTAATAACCTCGACCTCAACCGCGACGGATGGATAGACTATCTGCGCGTGATAGAGACGCATCGCGGCTATTATCATACCATGTTGATCCAGGCTTGTTTGGGTTACGGTGTCTTCCAGGATGTAGCTACGCTGATTGCGGAGCGGAGATCGAATGCACTATATGTCGAGGTGGTCGGCGACCGCTATCTGTACGGTTATAACTACATCGTTCGTCCGGTGTTTGTGAAACGTCCGCCGCTGTGGGATGTCTTCGGCCGTGCAACGTACGCTGTATGGGTTTCGCCGTATTATTATGACTACTATCCGTCGTATTACACACGCCCGAAGCCGATTTATCTGAATCACTATCAGGCCTATGTGAATACCTATATGACGAACCATCATTACTGCCATCATTGCGACTATCCGACCGTGGTCTTCTATTCGGATTATACGACGATGACGCGTTCCAATAGCCGTAATGACTATGCTACGCAACACCCGAATGATTCGTTTGAGCAGCGTGTAACTCGCTCGGCGAGCAGCACCAACGGCGTGTCGGTTCGTAATGCCGGTCAATTGCGTACGGAGGTGAATAAAGCTGCGGCGAAGGAGGAGACAAAGAGCACTACTACTTCGACCAGAACGTCCGCTTCTACCAGCACGGCTACTACGAGTACCAGTGCCGGTTCTACAAGCGGTACATCGGCTCGTTCGACCGGTAGCGGTTCTACCACTTCCACAAGCAGAACACCAGCATCTACCAGCAGTACACCGAAGACAGACAAGACTACTGCAGCTCCGACCAGTTCCCGCTCGACCAGCACTGCAGCTGCTTCGTCTGCGACTTCGACCAAGCCCGCGACTTCTACCAGCGGTACTTCCGCTCGTTCTACCCAGACTTCAACTCCTCAGCGTCAACCGTCCACCACGGTTCAGACCAAGGTCAATAAAAGCGGTACGACCCGCACTACAGTGAAAACTACTGACGAGACAGGTCGTACGCAAACGGTAAAAAGGGAAACTTCTACGAGATCGTCCGGTTCTACTCGTACCGGTACAAGCACTTCCGGTTCATCGACTAGATCCTCTCAAGGCAGTTCGTCCGAATCCAGCCCACGTTCTGGCCAACGGACACGTTAGACCATTCGCCGAGAGTCTCACGAATCGTCACTTTTGTGCCTTCGTGAACGGTGAACAGGTCGGTACCTGAGCGGTCAGGTGAAGACTTAGCATTGACGACGCCCTGTGTGATGACAGCTTCATTGCGCAGGGTGTCTCTTTTATGCAGCGAGGCACCGTTCAGACCGGCAATGAACGAGAAGAGTAGAGCTATCCAGGCGATATGGAAGGACGTCTTGCGTAGCCATGGTTCGCGGCCTAAGAGGAAAACCAACAGGCCTATCAGAGCCAAAATAAACAGGCTGATAGATAGCATGAACCAGGTACGTTCATTCATACTGTTCCGCACGGCACGAGCCCAAGCGGAGAGGAAGAAATCCTGATCCGCGATATTATCCGTGATCTTGCTTTGCGCAAAAGCTAAGTTGTATTGCGCATCCTTGTAGTTCGGTTTGAGCCGCAGAGCCCGCTCGTAATTCAGGATAGCTTGCGCCAACTCACCTTGTTTGAATCGCGCATTGCCGAGGTTGTAATACAGCGTTGCATCCGGCTGCTCATCCAGCAGGGACTGATAGATAGTAGCAGCTTCTTCGTATCGCCCGTCCGCATAGGCTGCATTGGCGATGTCGAAATCACTCTGTGCATAGACTAACGGCCAATAGCAAACAGCCAATAGCCAAAGTATCAATCGTTTCATATCTTCTGGTCCTCCAAATTATTAATCAAATTCGTTGTATCGCGATAGAGATCGTCCATTGCATGATCGGTCGTAGGTGCATAGCGCGCAAACTCGGCCGTAGAGAGCACGGACATCACATCCTTGATCAGTGCTTCCGATACACCTTTCTGCCGCAAAAGCGACGCGATGTTCTCTTTGTTGAGATCTGCTGTAGGAATAGAAAGACGGTCACTGAGATAAGTCCATGCGGCACTTTCGATAGCGGCATAGAATGCTTCCTTGTCATTGGCTTTGAGTGCTGCCGCTGCGGCTTTCAGACGCTTCTGTGCCACTTTGTTGGCTCTCTTGTAGCGCATTCGTGTGAGATCCGAGGCTTCTTTGATTTGTTTGCGTAATACCACGAGCAGAACAAGTGCAATAACCAGCGGCACAACATACCACAACCAAATCAAGTCTGTATTCTGTATGCTGTGTTCTGTCTTCCGGCTCGGCGCCTTGGTGTCGATATAACGAATGTCGGAGCCGAGTTGCTTGATGTCTTCTTTCTGCGTATAACTGATAACAGCCCCTTCTTCGCCTTTCTCATTGGCGCTACCTGCACCGCGTTTCACGAGAATCGTGTATTCAGGTGTAGAGAGTGTCTTGTAGGCTTTTTCGTCAATATCGAAATAACTGAATTTTACGGCAGGAATAGTGTACTCTCCTGCCGAGCGCGGAATAGCCAGATACTCGATAGACTTCGTTCCGCTAACACCCGAAGTGGTCGTCTTGAAATCATTCGTCACCTTCGGATCGTAGGGTTCGAATCCTTCAGGCCAGTCGATCGCGGGCGTCTTGAGCAGTTTCATGTTCCCCGAACCGCTGATATCTAATTTGATAGTCACCGCATCGTTGGTCTGTACTTCTGTTTGCGAGATAGAAGGTGTGAGGGTAAACCGACCTACGCCACCGCTGAATCCTGCCGGCTTGCCACTCGGCAACGCTGCTACATGGATCGTTACACCCGGTGCGGTGAGCATCTTGGTGACATTGGTGTACGAACCGAAGAAATCATCGAAAATGGAC
>JAGCFY010000151.1 GCA_017649845.1 Paludibacteraceae bacterium | reverse complement strand
CGGCTCTCTCGATACGAAGTTCCATCTCGCGGATGATCACCGCCTTGTTATCATTCTCGTTATCATGGTTAGCACGCGTAGTATAATCCATCAGCAATTGCTTGCGCAGATCGCGGTTCTCGCAGTACTGAAGCACCGGAGTGAAGGATATACGTTTCGGCGTAAAGAGCCACTCGCCCGGATGTCCGGCGGCCGCTGCCTCTTCTGCCGCTGCGGCTTTAGCACTCTCCGGCAGACCTTTTAACTGCGCCTCGTCCGTCACGAAGAACTGGCAGGCATTCGTCTCTGCTACTACGTTATTGCCAAACTTAAGCGACAGCAGACCCAACTCCTGATTGATCTCTTTGAGACGCTCTTTCTTGTCCTCCGGCAGGTTCGCTCCGTTATCGGCAAATGCTTTATAAGTCTCTGTTACCAAGCGCATCTGCTCCGCATTGAGTCCCAATTGCTCACGTTGGTCATACACTGCTTTTACGCGTTTGAAGAGCGGTTCATTAAGAATAATACCGTCGCTCAACTCACTCAGCATAGGTGAGACGGTCTCTGCAATAAGATTCATATCATCATTGCCATCCGCTTCGAGTACATTGAAGAACACACCCTCTACGCGGTCCAATAACAGACCGCTGCGATCCAATGCTACTATCGTGTTCTCGAAAGTCGGCTCTGCTTCATTATTCACGATAGCCTCTATCTCCGCTTTCTGCTCAGCGATAGCTGCCTCAAAAGCCGGCAGATAATGTTCTAATTTCACTTGATCAAATGCCGGTACACCATACGGCGTGTTCGGCTGATCTAACAACGGATTTGATTTGTTGCATGCTAATAAACTCATAGCAATAGCTCCTAAAATAAATAATTTCTTCATAACTTATATCGTTTATCGTATTCTCACATTGCGCTCCATGGATTGCTTGATACGCTCACGCAACTCACGGGATTGGTTGTCCACTTTCTGATACCAGTGCGGTTTGAAATCCTGAGCGAACTTACATTTGGCAAGTTTGATCTTCAGGTCGTCAATATTACCGCTCACGTTCACGCCAAGGTAAATCGGACTAAGGACATTGATATCGTAGTCAAAAGTCATGTCGGTATTATGTCGTCCGCCGAGCGCCACCATGTAATTATCCATCTGCACGCAAAGCGGATAGACATCTATCTGGTTCTTGTAAATCGTCATTTCGGCATTGATAGAGTCTATCTTATTCTCTGTCTTCTTATTAAAGAGCAACAACTTGCTGATCTTGGAGAATGTCTCTCCATCCAATACTACGAGGTCTTTACCGGTAAGAGAAGCCGCTCCGCGGAGTGTAGACATCTTCGGCTGATATTTGCTATTCAGATAGGTCTCAGCCGCCAAATGGAACTCCGCCGCGCCCTTGAAACTACTTAACATCGGTACCATCTCCTCCAGATTCGGGATCATCGTCAGCAATTCATCTATATCCACGTCTATCATATGGTAGTCCATACCGAGATACAAATGATTCTTACGCGGCGAACGATACATCGCCGTTAACTGAAGTTTAGCAGCTCGGCATACAAAACCGACCTCATCCAGCACCAATGTGCCTTCCTGCAGGTAAATACCGCCTTTCAGGTCTTTCGCTAATTGGTTGAAAATCTCCACCTCTCGCATATGCGTGTTAAGCACCAGATCTACATCGGTAGGAACGAGGAACGGACCTGACTCGGCCTTTTCTGATGGATCAGACTTGTCAGATGGGGCAGGCGATTCAGGTGCGGGTTCTTTCTCTTCCTCACTGCCTTCGTCGGAAGAGAACCATGCAAGAAACTGGTTAGCATCACAGAAATCGGATACTAACTCCAACTCGCCTTCCAGGATTGCCTCGTGACGGAACCATTTGCCAATATTGCGTACGTTACCTTTGAGGTTCAGATCCGATTTGCCTAACTCGATACGGCTATTGTCGATCGCCATCTCGCGGTTTGAGTACTTAAACTCGATCGAAGGGATATACACTTTCTCCGGCAATCGTTGAGGTAACTCTACCTCACCTTGCTTCAGATCAATCTTCAACCGCGGATTCCACTGTAGCAATACGTTCTCTCCGTCTTTGTTGTACCGCGCAGCGGCCTCAAGCGTCAACGGACCGGTTTTGGCATTCAGTTCCTCTCCCATCGTTCCTTTTAGAGCCTGCGTATTCAGTTTCGCTTGCAGCCTCGGAGCAGACTTGTCTTTGCGTCCGCCGGAGAGCGAAGCCTCTAACCGCGAAGTGCCTAATTCGGCTTTGATATCTTTGAAAAATCCGTCCAACGCGTCGCACTTGAGCGTTGCCTGTGCGACAGGCATGACGGTCGTATCCTTAGTGTTATACTCCGCGTAGAGTTGAAGGGTAGGTGCGTCGATCGTGCCGCCCATCGAGTCCATCTCCACTTCCACCGGTCGCTCGGAGTCCAAGCCTACTGCTGCATACAGCACGGGATCCTTGGAGAGCACATTTCCTGCCTCCAGTTGAATTGTAGACGTTTTGAGTGCGGCTTTTAGCGGCGTAGCCATCTCGAAATCCACTTTGTCCGTCAAGAGGTCTATCCGCGCCCAGTTCACTTTAGGTTTGGATGGTTTTGGATTCGGCATCTGTATCGTTGCATGAGTCTTCGGCAGGTCGGCTACCATCGAATCCATCGCATAATGAATGTCTTTGAGGTCGAGGTCCGCGGAGATCTTCCCTTTCTCCAGATGCATAGAGGTCAGGTCGGCAAGACGGATCTTCGCCTTGGCTGTACCTTTGGCACGACCGGTCAAGTCCATTTTCTGAGGCAGGAAGTACGCGAAGTCCGGCAGGTTGGCATCGAGGTTCAGCGCCAGATCAAGCAACATATCGCCCATGAGGTCCTCTACTCTACCATTGGCGGCAAGTTTGGACTGTTTGGTTTTCGCCTCCAGTTGATGAATCTCCACCGTAGAGATCTCTCCTTCAGTCAAACGGATATCAGCCTCAGCGTCCAGTTGCATATCGCGCAGGGTGTATGGAAGCGGTTTGTAGGATCCTTCGCCGTCGTCGAGAGTCAAACGCGCCTGTACGCGGGGCATTTGTTTCTCGGATACAAAGCCCTGTATGACAGCTTCCAATTCCGCCTCACCGTCCACATCCAGATCGCTGAGCGACTTGGCGAATTTCTCCGGTACGAGCGCCAGAAGCGGTTTGATCTGCCACTTGCCGGTTTCTACCTTCGCATCGACAGCGATACTATCATTAATGGTCACTTCTCCTTCGAGGCGCAGATTGAAATCATTGACCGCCAGATAAGCGCCATCTAACGCAAAATGCATCGAGTCGAGATTCATCGCCACCGGGGCAAGGAGTTCAAGACGGAGGTTGTCGGCATAGGTCTCTCCTTGGAGCGATGCGGATACATTCTGCGCAT
>JAGCFY010000150.1 GCA_017649845.1 Paludibacteraceae bacterium | reverse complement strand
TTCGTCAAAATCCGTACCGCGATAATAATGGAAATTATCTCCCGCAGGGTCATTCCTCGGAGAAAAACGGTCATTCTCCCAGCGAGACCACACATCTGTCGACACGCGTCCCTGCAGTTCGTTCAAGTATTGGCGATAAGCCGGCCAAGCCTGCTCCTGGGTGGTCGTCAAACCGTTCAGACCTACGTCCTGCATAGCCCGTGAACCGGTCTCGTTACTGAAAGCGACGACGGTGCTGGTCGTTCTGGGCACATAACCCCAAATCGTGGAGTCCACGCGACCTAAGTCCGCAGCAGAGACAGGCAGACCGTGCTCAAAAGCTTTCTTTCCGTCACGGAGGATATCTTCGCTCACATCACCCAAGTTGAAATAGAGTTCTCCTTCATACCCGTCCGGGTTGGTCAAAGCCGGGTCCATGAGCCAGAACTGGATATACTCGATATTGGCTTTCTCAAAATCCGTGTTATCCAATCTCCGCATGATACCTCCCCAGCGTTTCTTTGGGTTCGTCAAATAACCATCCGCACCGATCTCGCTTGCGGAGATATTATACTGTCCGCGCTCGGCAGGATAGTAAGAGAGATTCAGCACAGACAGTTTGGTGTCCACATTGCTTGCCTCCTGGCGGTTCGGATATATCTCATCCTGATAGACGATACGTGTGCGGTGGTCACTCATGGCAGCTACGTCGTTACGGATATGAGGGGGCGTGTTGGTCTGTGGGTAACCGAAGATAGGATCCACCGCATACCATGATAGCAGGGCGCGGTTCTTGTTATAACTCGTCTGGTTGATATCCTTCGATTCATCGAAGACGGTAGGCGTAGCGGCCAGGAACCAATAACTGGGGTAATGGACATCGATATTGGTGGTCGTACTCTCAAAATCATCGATATACGCCGTACCTACGGCCCCCACATCGCGCGTGTGACCCGGGATAAGATGTGCAAACTCCGCGTTGATGGAGAAAGTGGACGGGGCGGTAGCTGTGATCCATGGGATCTTGTCAATAGCGTTGGTCAGCCATTGCATCTCGGTTTTCCAATTGCCGTTGACGCCCCAGATCGTGTTAGCCAGTGGCTCCGAACCGGTGTTGACTTTAGTGGTCAGCGGTCGCTCACGGAGGTGCATGATCGTACCTCCGATAGTCAGGTCTTTGTTGAACTCATACTCCAGGTGCGCCCCGAAGAGGCTTTTGCGCTGCATGGAGAACGTGCTCTGGTTCTCCAGTTTGACGTCCACGTTCGTGCCTGATTCAAGAATCGAAGTGTTGAGGATCGTGACGGTACCCATCGTATAATCCACGGTGTAATCCACATTCTCGATCAAGGTAGCGCCTCCTGCCGTGACGGTCACGGATCCCCGCGGCACATTCATCGCGCCCAGACGGATTTCACTACCGTTCGTGCCTTTGTATTTACCGGTCAAGTGGAATTTGTTCTTCTCGCTCAACTCCTGCGCTACGATGAGGGTAGAGTCATACAGTTCGGGGAAACAGTATTTCTTGACGAGCCGTTCGTCATTGCCTAATGCCTTCGCCAGATGGCTTCCAAAAGGCTCCAACACAGGGAATATGATTTTGCCACTCGAGGCAAAAACGGTCAGTCCTTCGATGAAATCGAACCGTCCGTCCGGGCTGGCATTATGCTTCTGGTCCAAACGGTCCAGGTCCATGACACGTAGCAGTTGCTGCCCGCTGACCGGTCCGTCGTTGAGGTACTGGATATCCGTGCCGACCGAGTCATTGCGGTAGGTCACATACAGTTCGAATTTATCCTGCTGAATGCTCGTGGCTCCAAGCGAATAGATATTTTTCATCATCAGATCCCATGTGCCGCGACCTTTCTTATTCGGTGCATTGGCGCTGTTCTTCAGCATTTTCAAAGCCAGTGCATGTGGCGCACGGAGTTCTTCACTGCCATCCGTAGAGAACTCACCGACCTGATATACTTTGCCGTTATAGGTGTATTCGTATGCTACAGCCAAGACTTCGTCTTGGTTCAACGCGCTCTTGAGCGAGATATAACCCAAAGCTGCGTTGAGTGTATATTCGCTGCTAGACAATAGTCGCGCGGACTCGATCTTCTCAAAATCCGCTCCACCTTCCATACCGTTCAAGCCTTCGAGGGCCGTACTGGTCTGCTGCAGGTTACGAAAATCGGTCGTGCGGATCGTAGCGTAGAGATCATTGGCATTGTTGTCCGGTGCTCCGATAGGTGCTCCTCCCCATGCTTCGTTCTGCGTGTGGGTGCTATTCTCACCTAAGTCGGCGAAGGCCACGATGTTACGAGCCTGTTCGTAGTTACCCCGTTTATTGGTGATCCATACCTCGATCTTATTAATCTGAGCTCCGCTCGCTACGTACGGCACCGAAGCCATAGCTTCTTCAAAATGATCGCGGAAGAAATGGGATAGGAAGAAATGGCGGTTCTCGTCATAGTTGTCTCCGCTGATATCAAATCGCGTCATCTGTGCGCCGCCCTTGCTGCTCACGGTCTGCGCCTCGCTGTTCTGCTGAGAGATCAAGGCCTGGATGCGGAACTTACCGAACTTCAAGTTCGTCTTGATACCAAACAGCGCCCTGCTGCCCCGGATAAGCGATGAAGGCAGGTCCATCGTCACGTTTCCGGCCTCGATAGACTGGATGATATCGTCCTCTTCGCCTTTGTAATTCAACTTCAAGTTCTGTTGGTCGAAGGAGAAAGAAGCCTCGGTGTTGTAAGATAAGTTGAAATTGAGTTTCTGACCTACTTTACCCTGCACGCTCGCTTGGATCTTCTCGTCAAAATCGAAAATGTTATTGTTCCGTGCGCGAACGGTAAGAGACGGGTTCGCAATATACTGGTGCTTGAAACCAAAGAGTAACTCGGCGCTTCCTTGCATCTTGAGTTGCACTCCTCCCGGGCCGAACACTTTGTCTGCCGGACCAATGTTGAATTTCATGTCCGTGATATCAAATTTCGACTCGTTGTTGTGCTCCACCTCACCGATTTTTTGCTGCCAGTATTTGTGCATCATTTGCCGCTCGGCATAATGGTTGTATTCGTCTTGGGTAAGCATATACGGCGTGGTGACGTCGGTCTCCCCGATGCGGGTATGAATGACGTACGTGCCGGTCTCCGGCTGGTATTCAACAGTAGTGGTCACGTTGGCCGGGTCCTGCAGATCCAGCGAACTATACGGCTGATTCAGTTCTCCGAAATTCTGAACACCCAGCTGCTTCACTTTCGTCGGAGCCCAGATAGCACTGTCGGTCTCCGTCACAAAATCCGCAGCCTCTTCGGGTGTCTTGGTCTCCGCGGTCTGTCCTCTGTCAGCGTCAGTGGTCTGTGTTCTATTATCATTAGCGGTCTTTTGGGCTTCCCGAGCCGCTTTCTCCGCTTCCTTGCGTGCTTTCTCTTCGGCTACCAATTCCTTCAGTGTCTTTTGCGCATGAAGATCCTGTACTACCATGGCCAATGGCAGCAAAATCAACAAGATGATATATAGGAAACGGAATCTCAAATTACAGCATTTTTAGCGCCTCGCGAATAACAGCCTCCACTTTCTTCGTCGGGTCGGCTTTAAGAATCTTGTCCACCGCTTTCCCACTTGCGTTGGCGGCAAAACCGAGCATAGTCAGAGCACTTACCGCCTCGGCTTTGACACCGCTATCCGCCTCTACATCCAGCATAGGTATCTCCGTCGGATCACCGCCCAAGTCAAGTTTCAACGCTTTGTCTTTCAGGTCGACAATAATACGTTGAGCGGTCTTCGGTCCCAGACCTTTTACCTTTGCCATACCCTTCGAATTGCCGGTAGCAATAAGCATCCGCAGTTCTTCGGCGCTGAAGGCACTCATAATCATTCGGGCCGTGGCGGCACCAACACCGCTAACTGTCATAAGCAGTTCAAACAACTGCCGCTCCACACGATTCGTGAAACCATATAACTCATGAGTGTCCTCGCGGATAACCTCCGTCACAAACAGCTTCACCTCTTTCTCTTCCTGACCTACCAACGCGCTGTAAGTAGGTAAAGTGATGGCGATATCATATCCCACTCCGGCTGCTTCTACGATTGCATTCGTAGGGGTCAAATCCGTCAAAAATCCTTTAATGTACTCTATCATATGTGCACTTTTTCGCAAATTAAGCCTGCAAAGATACAACAATTATTTCATATACGCAAGCGCGCACGCATTTTCATACAAAAAAGAGTGCTTTTTCGTAAATTTTAATCGTTTTGTTTTTCGTTTTCAACGAATTTTTGTAATTTTGCGTGCTAATTTTATGCGCTTATGGCAAGAACAGAGATATCAACGATGGGTGAGTTTGGTCTGATCAAACACCTCACCAAGGACATCAAACATGTGCAACCGAGCACCAAGAAAGGTGTCGGGGACGACTGCGCCGTCATGGATTTCGGTACAAAGAAAGTGCTGATGACGACCGACATGCTGCTCGAGGGAATTCATTTTAACCTGGAGTACGTGCCGCTCAAACACTTGGGATACAAAGCCGCAGTGATCAATTTCTCCGATATCTACGCAATGAACGGTACGCCGACGCAGATTACCGTTTCGCTCGGTATATCCAAGCGTTTCTCTATTGAAGATATCGAGGCGCTCTATTCGGGTATCCGTCTGGCGTGCGAGAAATATAATGTGGACCTGGTAGGCGGCGACACCTGTGCGTCTATGACCGGCTTGACCATCTCGATCACTTGTCTCGGCACTGCGGCGGCAAAAGATATCGTCTATCGCAACGGTGCCAAGTTGAATGATTTGATTTGTGTCTCCGGAAACCTCGGCACGGCGTATATGGGGCTGCAACTGCTTGAACGCGAGCGGCTTGCGAATGCTGAACAGCCTGATTTTGCAGGTAAAGAATACCTCTTGGAACGCCAGCTGAAACCCGAGGCACGGAGAGATATCTTAGAGTCGCTACGCAAGGCTGGTGTCAAACCTACCGCCATGATGGATGTATCGGACGGTCTGTCATCTGAACTGCTACATATCTGTTCGCAAAGCGGCGTAGGATGCTGTATTTACGAAGACAAACTGCCAATCGACTACGAGGCTGCGGCTTTAGCCGAGGAGATGAATCTCAATATCGTTACCTGTGCGCTCAACGGCGGAGAGGACTACGAGTTGCTCTTTACCTGTTCGCTAGATGATTACGAGAAACTGATTCCGGTTGACGACCTGTATATTATCGGGCATATTACAAAACCCGAGTACGGCTGCAATCTCATCGGCCGGAACGGAGAAGAACTAACCCTTAAAGCACAAGGCTGGAATGCATTCGATTAAACTCTTTTTGACGGACGTAGATGGTTGTCTAACGGACGGCGGCATGTATTATTCCGCCGAAGGGGAAGTAATGAAACGCTTCTGCGTTTATGACGGCATGGGAATGGTATTGCTCAAGCAGGCCGGTATCCCATGCGGAATCTTGACTTCCGAGCAGTCGCCTATCGTCAAAGCTCGCGCCGAGAAACTCAAACTGGATTTTCTCTATCTCGGAGTAGGATCAAAAGTAAACCCGGATAGCCTGACTAAATTGCAGGCAGCCCAAGAGATATGCGGCAAGCTTGGTATCACGATGGAGGAAGTATGCTATGTAGGAGACGATATCAACGATATCGACCTTCTCTCCGCGGTCGGTTTTCCCTGCTGTCCACCTAATGCCCGACCGGAAGTGAAGGCGCTGCCGGGAATCAAAGTCCTTAAAACGCCGGGCGGTCAGGGAGCAATCAGAGAACTAGCAGACGAGATACTTGTATGAAAAACGTAGCGGTCATATTAGCAGGAGGAACAGGAAGCAGAGTAGGAGGTAAAACACCCAAACAACTTCTGCTTTTGGAAGACGGACGTTCTATCCTTGAGCGCGCGGTGGATGCTTTCGAAAAAGCACCAGCCATCGCAGAGATAGCCATTGTCATGCATCCGGACCACATGGATCTACCGCAGAATTTATGCCAAAAGAACAAGTGGCAGAAAGTGGTGAAGATCATACCCGGTGGAAATGAACGATGGGAATCGTCATGGCATGCCATACTCGCATATATGGATGAGCAAGATATAGTCTTATGGTTTCACGATGCCGCCCGGCCTTTTGTCTCGCAACGCATCCTGGCGGATGTAGCCGAAGCTCTAGAGACGCACGATGCTGTGACAGTGGCTATTCCGGTGACAGACACGATATATAAGGTACGAACGGGCAATGAGCCACCTACTAAACTGAAGGTGGAAAGTGTACCTTCCCGCAGCGATTACATGCGCGCGCAGACACCGCAGGCGTTCTATATTGATGTAGTCGCGAGCGCGTATATGAAAGCCTTGGCGGAGGAGGAACCGATTGCTACCGATGATGCAGGAATCGTCTGCAAATACGAACCGCGACATCCGATTTTCATCGTCCCCGGCGAAGAAGTTAACCGCAAAATAACATACAGGGAAGATTTATGAAAATAATTATTTTAGGTACATCCTGGCCTTACCGCGGCGGATTGGCGACATTCAATGAGCGTCTCGCACGTCAGTTTGTGTCCGAAGGACATGAGGTGGAGTTATGGACATTCAGACTCCAGTATCCGTCCTTCCTCTTTCCCGGCAAGACCCAGTATACCTCCGAGCCGGCGCCGAAGGACATTTTGATCCGCCGTGAGCTGAACTCCTGCAACCCTTTCAACTGGATTCATGTTGGTCGTGCGGTCAGGAAAGCAGCGCCGGATATGCTGATTTGCTGCTATTGGATGTCATTCTTCGCTCCAAGTTATAGCACCGTATCGCGTCTGGCTAAAAAGAACGGCAAAACAAAATGTATCGCCCTGGTACACAATATGATACCGCATGAGCCGAATATATTGGACAAACTCTTTGCTCCTAGTTTTGTCAGGTCTCAAGACGCTTTTGTTGCGCTTTCGGACAGCGTAGTGAAAGATATTGACCGTCTGGATAAAGCGGGTAAACCGAAGATTTTCTATCCTCATCCTATTTACGACCACTATGGAGAGCGGATGGCGAAAGTTGAGGCTTGTAAGGCTCTTGGTCTGCCGGAGGGGAAAAAATACATGCTTTTCTTTGGTCTTGTTCGAGCCTACAAAGGATTGGACCTGTTGTTAGACGCTTTCGGTCTGGTAAAAGACAAACTGCCTGATCTGCAACTGATTATAGCCGGCGAATTCTATGAGGAAGAAGAGAAATACCGCTCTCAGATAGCGTCTCTCGGGCTTAATGAACGTGTTATTATCCGCAATGAGTTTGTGCCGGACGGAGATCTGCGCAAGTATTTCGGTGCTTCGGAATTGATCGTACAACCCTACAAGACAGCCACACAAAGCGGCGTGACACAAGTGGCTTTTCATTTCGAGAAACCGATGCTTGTGACTAATGTAGGCGGTTTGGGTGAAATAGTACACGATCACAAGATGGGTTATGCGTGTGAGCCGACATCGGCAGCTATAGCGGCAGATATACTGGATTATTATCAACAAGATCGCCAGAGCGCTTATACGACTTATTTACAAAAAGAAAAAACGAAATATGCGTGGTCGAAAATGACCACTGCATATCTAAACATACTATCGCAATGTTAGAATCCGAAATTATCAAACGTGCAACCGAATGTCTGCATGCCGAGTCTGCAGCTATCGAAGCGCTTATTCCGCGTCTGGACGAACATTTCGTTCGTGCAGTAGCGACCATTCGCAACTGCAAAGGAAAAGTGGTAGTTACCGGTGTAGGCAAATCAGGACATATCGGTTCGAAAATAGCCGCCACACTAGCTTCGACGGGTACGCCGGCATTCTTCCTGAATCCGCTGGATGCCTACCATGGCGACCTGGGTATGTTGGCATCCGAAGATATCGTATTGGCGATTTCCTATTCGGGTGCCACGGAGGAGTTGCTGCGTTTTTTGCCGCTCATCCAAGCCAAACATATTCAAATTATAGGTGTCTCCGGCAATACGGATTCACTCCTCGCACGTTATTCGGATATTCATCTTAATATTGCTGTAGAGCGCGAAGCGGATCCGCTCAATCTTATCCCGACGGCTTCTACAACAGCCACACTCGCTCTAGGAGATGCGCTGGCATGTGCGCTTGTGGAAGCAAAACACTTCCAACCGACTGACTTTGCTGCTTTGCACCCGGGAGGAGATTTGGGACGCAAACTGCTGGCGAAAGTGGAGGATGTGATGTTTACGGAGAGTCTTCCGTTCCTTACACCCCAGACACTCATGCCGGAGGCTATCGAGATCGTTACGAATGGCAAACTGGGCATAGGAATAGTGACGGAAAACGAGGCTCTTGTTGGTATTATCACCGATGGAGACATCCGTAGGGCAATGCAGCGTCTCGGACAGGATTTCTTCACTACGCCGGTATCGGAAATAATGTCCACGAACCCCAAGACGATTAGCAAGGATGCTAAGATTGTGGAAGCGGGCGAAAAGATGAACCATCACTCGATACACACACTGATTGTTGTAAATGAGGAAGGAAAGGTAATGGGAGTGGTTGATTCCTTCTCCTGTTTGCCGGGAACAAGGTTTTATCATTAGACCATGAAGCATGTATTCGGTATAGCGAGTCATCTCACGTTCAATGTAGCACGTAAGATCATAGAGACGGATAATATACCCGCGGCACAATGTTGTTTTGTGCTGCTCCGTAACTATGTCATCCCTGCCGAATATCAAGCTAAATTCAAGAATCAGTTATCGGGTAGTTTCAATATAGACGCCCGGCGCGGACGTATCTTTGAGGGCTGGAGAATATGGAAAACGCGTCAAAATATGCGCACATGGGACGAGCAATTAAGCCAACTGACCGATCATGACGATTTCATTTGGTACACCTCTATATGTTACAACGATATCTGCAGCATGGCGGTAACCAACGGGAAATGCCAAGGCTATTATGTGATGGAAGACGGCTTGGTGTCATATGAAGACAACACGCAGACTTTTACAGGATGGCGGTATTGGGTGTATCGATATTTGCTGCTGCCTCTTTTTCCGCGCATTTTTATCCTTAAGAACCATATGGTGACGGCGGAGCATCCGAAATTCAAGGGTTGTATTGCCACTTCCGAACGGTGCTTCCCGTTTTATAAACAATATCTGCGGGTCATCGGCTCTCCTTTTGAGCCCAAGCCTTACACCGTCAAACCCGATGCGGTCATTTCGGTGGATCCCTTATTCTTCAAGGGTATAGAGAATGATCAGGTGGAGGTTTTATACAAGCGTGTGGCGGCTTTTGTGAAAGCAAAACGCTATAGTTGTGTGGCATTTAAATTCCATCCTCGTTTCGAGACACCCAATAACAGGGCGTACAGGGATTTCTATCGCGCTGTGCTACTGCGTGAGATAGAGGGAATTGTAGAGTTGCCGCAAGAGGTGGTGTTGGAAAATCTGCTTGTTTGGTGCAAGGCAGATTTCTATTCGTTTGACTCATCTGTGGCATTATACGCTTCGAAGGAAGGCTGTACATGCTATAGCTTGATGCCACTTGTACAAGGAACACCGGCATATCATTACTGTCGGATCATGGAAGAGATATCAGAAACTATACACTAATTCGCTATGATAATTAACAATAAAGAATTCAAAATTTTTGATTGCACGCTGCGCGACGGAGGTTATTATACCAATTGGGATTTTCCGGTTGCTATGGTAGAGAAATATCTAAAGGCAATGAATCAACTGCCGGTGGAATGTGTTGAGTTAGGGTATCGCAGTTTGGATAATTCCGCATATCATGGCGAGTATAACTATTTGCCTAAGTCCGTTTTGGAGAAATGCAAGGAATGGTGTCCGGACAAGAAGAGAGCCGTGATGATAAACCTCAAAGAGGTGGATGAACAGCGCATCCATTCTTTGATCAAGAATTTGTCCTCCTATGTCCATTTGATACGTTTTGCAACGCGTCCAGAAGATGTAGAAAAAGCGGTACGAGTAGCGAAGATAGCCAAATCGTATGGATTGAAGGTTGCCCTGAATATTATGTATATGTCAACTTGGGTGGAGGATCCTAAGTTTGCTATTCATCTTCAAGGCGCAGAAGATGCGGTGGACTATCTAGTAATGGTGGATTCATACGGCAGTGTTTTTCCGCAACAAATACAGCCGTGCTTGGAGCAGTTAAGAAAGTACTTCAAAGGAAAGATCGGTTTTCACGGACATAATAATTTGGAGTTGGCTTTTGCTAATACGTTAGCTGCCATCGATGCCGGTGTGGAGACAGTAGATGCTACAATGAAGGGTATGGGACGTGGCGCAGGAAACCTGAAGATGGAATTATTAATGACTTATTGCGCCAAATATGACGACTCAATAGCCCTAAATGTACTGATGGAGACGCTGGAGGATTTCGAACAACTGCATAAAGAATACAACTGGGGAACCAACTTGCCGTATATCGTATCCGGTTGCAATTCGTTGCCGCAGAAAGATATCATGGAATGGATAACGAAAAAACGTTATTCTGCCAGTAGCATTGTACAACGCCTCCAAACGCATATCAAGCCCAAGGCGGCTCCGGAGATTGTCTATCCGCTTCTGCCTCCGGCCAATGAACCACACGCTGTGACGTACCTGATTGGCGGAGGACAAACGATTCCGACGCATATTGACGCCATCTTGGAACTAATTCGGAATCAATCGGAGAAAGTAAGACTGATTTTCTCCTCTGCCAAGCATTTGTCTTTGTTTGATTCCGTTCCGGCAGATGTAGAGCGATATATCTATTTGGTCGGTATAGAGGGAAGACGTATCGAGAAACAAATACGTTCTGTCAGAGCGACCGACTACTTTGTGATAATGAAACAACGGATGCCGATGGATATGTATGTGCCGGCATCTATTGCTTCGCAACTGTATGCACTTCCGGAAAGAAATATAAGCGCCGAAGAGGACGAATATCGGGACTCCCCATTGTTTGTATCTCTTGAGATCGCGCAATATTTCAACACACCACCTATCTATCTGTTGGGATATGACGGCTATGAACCCGATGCACAAAACGACGCCTATAACCTGATGGAAGAGAATCAACGAATTATTGATACTTTCTCGGGTAAAAACAGCTTGTGTTCCTTGTTACCGACAAGGTATCAGCATATTAAAGAGCAGTCACTCTATTCTCTGTTAGCTTTATGAAAAAGAATATTGTGTTTCTTCCCTGCCGAAAGGGCAGTCAACGTATCCCACATAAGAACACACGTCCTTTTGCGGGAATAGAAGGAGGATTATTACATATCAAATTAGCTCAATTGTCGGCTACTCCTGAGATAGATGAAATTATCCTTTCTTCGGATGATGAGGAAGTGCTTGAGATAGGAGCATCCTTCCGCGATGTTCGTATTAAAACGATGCCCCGCCCGGAGCACTTATGCCTGTCATCCACAACGACAGACGAATTGATCAAGTATGTTCCTTCTATCATTACCGGTCCGGCTACTGTGATATGGACGCATGTCACTTCGCCGTTTTTATCATCAGAGACTTATTCGTGCATGCTGAAGAAGTATTATGAGCATTTGGATCAGTATGACTCTCTGATGTCTGTGAATGCTTTGCGGACTTTTATTTGGGATGACAAGAAACCGGTTAATTATGATAGAGCGATAGAGAAATGGCCCCGCACGCAGACTTTGCCGATATGGTATGAGGCGAATAGCGGTGTGTTTATTGCGGATATAGAGGTTTATCGCACTCAATGCGACCGTATCGGGAAAAAAGTTCAATTATTCGAAACGAGTAAGCTGGAATCCATTGATATCGATTGGCCTGAGGATTTTGAATTTGCAGAGAAATTGTATATGTACACAAAACAGCGTTGATGTCCATTAAGCGATGCATATTCAGACTTGGTGTCCGAGTGTTGGAGGCGATGACATTAATACCGCCTCCCCGGCGAGCGTGCCATTTGTCTGTGGCACCGGTCACTGAGCAGGACTCGGCAGATATTATCACAGTTGCGTTTAACAATGCGCAGCTTGTCCCGTTTCAAGAGCAGTTTCTAAAGAAGAATATTACCGACCGCTACACGCATATTATTGTCGATAATTCTACCAAACCCGAAGTGCGTGAAGAGATCTATCAATATTGTTTGACGAACGGAATACCTTATATATCCATGCCACACAACTGGTTAAACCGGGTAGGAGGTTCTTATTCGCACGCTTGTGCACTCAATTATGCGTACAAACATGTGATACGTCGCCGCAAACCTTATGCGTTCGGCTATATAGATCATGACTTGTTTCCTGTAGCGCCGGTTTCTATCCATGCATACTTGTGTGACCAACCCGTTTACGGACCTCTGCGTCTTCGTGAGGAATGCTGGTATCTATCGGCAATCATGTCATTCTTCCGCTATGAGTATGTGCAAGATAAGAAAGTGGACTTTATGCCGGTAACACCTTATACAACATATTTGGATTCAGGTGGAGGAAATTGGTACGACATTTATTCGCGACTGAAAATAGAAGATATGCATTTTCCCGATGAATGTATAGAACCGCTTCGCGCAGGCGGCGACCGCCACGGCGATTCATTGGAGTGGTTTGACAACAAACATTGGCTGCATACCATTAACGGTTCGTGTTGGAAACAAATTTCTGAAGGGAAAGACAATCTTGTAAAACAACTATTAGATGAATATCTGAAATCATGTTAACAGCTATCATATGTACCTATAACCGAGCGAAATATATCGGCAACCTGTTGGAAAGTATTGCTGCGAATGATCTGGAAAAGAGCCAATACGAGATAGTGCTTGTCGATAATAACTGCACGGACAACACACGTGAGATCTGCGAAGCCTTTGCCGCCAATCATGCCGATGTGAATTTCCGCTATACCACAGAGCCGGAGCAAGGACTTTCCGCTGCACGTAACAAAGGTATCCGGGAGGCGAAAGGAGATATACTAGTCTATATAGATGATGATGCGCTCATCGACCCTTGGTATCTGCGTACGATTAACGAATATATGTCTGCTCATCCGGAGATTTGTGCTGTTGGTGGACCGATTATTCCTCTCTATGAGACGGCTGAACCCCAATGGATGACGCGCTTTACCAAAGAGCTATTATGCGGGTATTTGTATTTCGGTGATCAAGAACGTTCGTTCCCTGGCCATCGATATCCCGGTGGAGGGAATGCGGCTTATCGTTCGGAAGTATTTCAACAAGTCGGATTCTTTAATACCGATTTAGGCCGCAAAGGGGATAGTTTAATGGGTGCGGAAGAGAAAGATATCTTCGATAAAATGTGTTCGCGCGGTATGCGGTATATGTATCTGCCGAATATGATTCTGCATCATATTATCCCGCAGAAGAAATTGGAGCGTGATTATTTCGATCGTCTGACGTATCAAATAGGTCTTAGCGAGCGTCAGCGCACATTAGCTATAGGGAATGGAAAATATATCAAACGCCTCTGTTCAGAGGCCGTCAAATGGTGTGCTACACTGGCATTACTGTGCCTCTATACAATAAGTTTCCACCCTGTGAGAGGATGGAAACTGGTGCAGTTCAGGAGCAATGTGACGCGCGGTTTACTCGGCTTTGCGCGGTAGATAGCCTTTCCATAGAGGCCAAGTGATGCCTCCCAGTGATATCAACAGCAGCAGAATCGCGCATACATAACTCCATTTATCCAATCGTAACGAATGCGGTACAAACGTCATGGTGACGATATGTTCTCCCGCAGGAATAATGCCTGCACGAAGAACATAGTTGACACGACCTATTGGTGTTTCCTGGCCATCAATACGCATTGTCCATCCCTCCGGATAATATATCTCCGAGAATACTGCTACGCGGTCGCTGGAGCAATTGGCGGTGTATGTCAATTCATTCGGCTTGTATTCTGTCAGGACAATCTGATCTTCAGCATTAGGCATACCGGTACAAGTCAGGACCTCGCGGAACTGCTCATCCGCCACGGCTGTCTTATGTAGATCCAGGCTCTTTAGTGCAGCGTTTTCATCATCCGGCGTAGGTACAAAAAGCACCTCGTTGACAAACCACGCGTTGCCCATAGCATCGGGGTTTTGAATAACTCCTCGCTGTGTCACAACATATTTCGTATTCAGCATGTTAAGCACACTCCAATTCATCTGGCTGATATGTTCATCAATCAGATCTTGATAGCGGCGCAACTTAACAGCCGAATAGCCACCGATAGACTTGAGACGGTAACTGGTTCTGGCATCATTGAAAGTATTGGTATTGAGGTTTAAGACGCGATAATCGAGACTCTTGTCTTGCAAAATCTGTTCCTCCCAGGGTTGTATCTTAAAGAACGCTTCGCTATCTTTGGGTTTAACGAAATTATCGTTATTGAAGAATCGTTTGTTAACGGGAATCATATCTGCCAGCACCAATATCGCCATAAGGCTATAGAAGATAGCTGCCATACCCGTTTTGTCTTCTTTGTTTCTCTGCCAAGCAAACCAATATGTCACCCCGCAGCCGGCCAGCACGAACAGGAGGCTGCGCCATGCATCCGCTTTCGCCATTGCTACACGCTGGTCCAGAATAGCATCGTATAGCCATTGCGGCACTTGTCCTTTCCATTGTGCATCATACGAACTGGTCATATCCAAACTGCCGGCAAAGAGAGCGGCATACAGACATATTCCTGCGGTAATACCACCTGCTATAAACAGACTGTT
>JAGCFY010000149.1 GCA_017649845.1 Paludibacteraceae bacterium | reverse complement strand
TCCAGACTACCGGCAAAGAGAGCGGCATACAGACATATTCCTGCGGTAATACCACCTGCTATAAACAGACTGTTCCGGAGTCTTGGCCATTCGATCTCTTTATTCACAATGCGCTGCAAGCCCAGAAAGCCCAATAGCGGCATGGTAATCTCGGCTACTATCAATATCGACTCCACCGCGCGGACCTTGTTATACATGGGGAAATGGTTAAAGAACCATTCTGTGAGCCACATCATATTTTTGCCCCATGCCAGGAAAATGGACATAAGGGTTGCGAACAGCAGCGCCCACTTATAGGGTCCGGGAACGATCAACAAACCTAATACAAAAAGGAAGCAAACCACGGCACCTACATACACCGCACCGCTGGTAAACATCTTCTCGCCGCGATAAGTCGGTACTTGTTTGCAGAACTGCTCTGCATCGCGTTTGGATACACCCTGTCTGCGCATGGCTTGACTGAGTTGTGAGTCTTTGCCTAAATTATATCCGCTCGCGCCGCCTTCCCAGTTTGGAATGAGCAATGTCATGGTCTCTCCTTTGCCGTAACTCCAGTCGGTCGCGTATTTGATATCCAAGCCTTCAGATGCTTTGTCTCCTTCTTGTTTCGTCAACTCACTATGCCCGCCTCGCATGGTCTGCTTGAGGTACGATTGGTTCATATCCATCCAGCTCCATCGTGTACCGAGGACCAATGCCATGCACAGAGCTAACATACCGACGGAGATACCTAAGTCGGCCCATCGCTTATCGCGGATATGAATATATAACTCCGCACAAGCCATCACTCCTATCAGCATCGCAATATAATAACTCATCTGGGGATGCGAGGTGATGCCTAAGAAACCATATAGCAAAATCAGCGGTATCCCTAACCAGTATTTGCGATGCATCGTAGCATAGAATCCACCGATAACAGGAGCCAGCAGACCGATAGCTGTCGCTTTGGTTAGGTGGCCGGCAGGAATTATGATAAAGAAATAACTGCTCATTCCCAGGGCCAAACTACCGATAATACTTAGCCATGGATTCACTCCAAAACAGATGAGCATCAGGAAAAAACCACAGAAATAGGCGAAAAGCAAGCCGATTGCCTCGGCGCTTCCGCCAAGGCCGAAACGCAGCACTTTTGTGATCGAACTACGAAACTCTCCCGAAGGCATATTGCCGGTAATCTGATAGGTCGGCATACCGCCGAACATAGAATTAGTCCACCATGGGGTTTCACCGGTTTGCTGTTTGTATTCCAATGCTTCATTGGCTGCCCCTTTCCAATTGTTTACATCACCAGCCTGCAGTACCTTGCCGTCCAAAACAGGACTGCAATAAACCAATGCCAATCCGATAAACACGATGAGTGCCACCAGGTACGGCGTTATCTTCTTCCAATCTATCTTCATTATTTTATCATTTTGCGTATTTCACATAACTCTTCTTTCACGCGTAGCAGGATATCCAAAGCCGACTGACGTTCGTCAGAATGCTTGGTATTGGCGCGCAACTCGCGGCGGATGGCTTCGATACGGGTGATATGCAGTTCGTCGCGGATATATTTTATCCGCTTGATCAGCTCCTGATCTTCGCGGGTGTAATATCGATTGCCATGTCCGTCTTTGCGCGGGTTGAGTTCGTCAAACTCCTTCTCCCAATAACGCAAAGTGGAAGCCGGAACACCGGTCTCCGTCTCTGTTTCCCGCAGGGAGTAATATTCTTTCTCGATATCAGCCATTATTTACAGATCTTCAGTTTCTTGCCTGCCCGGATAGCATCGCTTTTCAATCCATTCCATTGTTTGAGTTGCTTGACGGTACAATGAAATTTCTTAGCGATCGCACTCAGGCTGTCGCCGTTCTTAATGGTATAGTATGTGACGCCATTAACGCGATAAGCACCGGTGATGGAAGTCACCTTTGCCATATCTATCTCCGCACGGCGGTTATTGATCAGACTGTCGGCCTTATACGACAATATCGAGTCTTCCTGATCGATATACAGACCCATTTTCTCGGAAGGCAGGCATAAGGAATACGCATTGCCTCCCGGCAGTATGTCTCGCGAGTATTGCGGGTTCAGACGGCGCAATTCGTCCATCTCGATGCCTAAGTTCTCGCTCACTTGCTGCAGATGCAGTCGGCGGGTAGTGCAAATCGTGTCGGTAATCATCGTTTTCTCTATCGGTGCTTTGCAAATACCATGCTCCTGGCCGTAATTCATCGCATAATTGGCGGCAATGAAGATCGGTACATAGTTTCTTGTTTCGCGTGGGAGGAAAGGATAGATAGACCAGAAATCGCGCTTGCCGTTAGCTCTGCGGATAGCTTTGTTGACATTTCCGCTACCGCAGTTATAGGCTGCGATAACCAGATTCCAATCGTGGTATATTGCGTACATATTACTTAAGAATCTGCACGCAGCTTCGGTGGATTTATGTACGTCCATTCGTTCATCTACCAGCGAATTTACTTCCAGACCGTATAATTTCGCTGTCGCGGGCATAAACTGCCATAAACCGGCTGCTCCCGCGTGAGAACGAGCCATCGGGTTAAGAGCTGACTCGATGATAGGCACGCATCGTAATTCGTACGGTAAGTTATACCGACCCAAGGCTTCTTCGAAAATAGGGAAGTAATACTCACTCATCCGCATCAGTCGTGCCACTTGTTTCGGGCTGCGCTTAACGTATCGCAGGATAAAACCTCTTACCCGTTCGTTATAGGGCAACTCAATGACGCATGGCAATGCCTGCAGCCGAGCTTTATAGACCGAGTCGGGCAGGGTAGTGGTGTCATGGACAGCTATGCAATCCGCGGTATCTAGCCATTGCAGACTCCAGTCCAGCGCCCGTAACTCGATATCGCTTAATACGCTGTCATTCCAGCGGGTATAATACGGCGGAACGGGCACGATCGAATCTTCATCCATGCTATCGGCTGCTTGCAGCGGGATCAACTCCAGAGACTCTACTGCCAGCGAGTCGGTACTCATACTATCTATAGCCAGCGAGTCGACGGCTATCTCTTGAGCGCTTATTACCATTGCGGCACATAGCGCACATAGTATCATGATAATCTTTTTCAAAACTGTATAGCTACTTTTATCTCAGCGCTTCGTTGACGCTGTAAATCATAATAAATCTGTGGTTCTACATTCAGGGTAAGGTCCGGCGATATATC
>JAGCFY010000148.1 GCA_017649845.1 Paludibacteraceae bacterium | reverse complement strand
CGCATATCGCTGATGGTGTCCTTGCCTTGCGCACGCATATCGCTGTTATAGGCATAGACATCCTCGCCTTTGCATTTCTCGTCGTTATGAGCGAACTGGATGATCAGGTAGTCACCCGGCCGGAACTGTTTCTTTACGGACGGCCATAAGTTCTCCGTCTCGTAGAATGTGCGGGTGGAAGCGCCGGATTTACCGCGGTTATTCACTTCGACGGAGTCGGTGTTAAAAAACGCTTGCAGATACATGCCCCATCCGCGTTTGGGTGTAGCGGCGGGTTTGTATTCGCTCATCGTGCTGTCGCCGATGGTATGTACGCGCCGCGGAGCGGCAGACAAGGTACATAGGGTCAATCCACAAAGTATAAAGAGAATGATTTTTCGCATAATGATCTATAGTAATACTCTGTTAAACTCTTTGGGTACAGGACTTTCGAACCGCACCGTTTTCTCCGTCACGGGATGGATAAAGGCTAACACTTTGGCGTGCAGACAAAGGCGGTCGATCGGGGATGACTCATTGCCGTGACCGTATTTGCGGTCGCCTACGACAGGGCATCCTTTGGATGCCAGGTGTACGCGGATCTGGTTCGTTCGGCCTGTCTCCAGGTGCAGTTCGACGAGGGAATATTGTCCATCTGCCGATGATCTCAATACCTTGTAGTTCGTGATAGCGATGTCGCCTCCGTCGTCCACAGGCGAGGAATAAACGACCGCATTGCGTTTGTCTTCGGTTAGCCAGGTTGTTATTTTTCCTTCGCGGGGAATAAGCACTCCTTCGGCGAGGGCGATATAGGTACGCTCCGTCACCAGATCCCGCCAGTATTCGCGCATGTAGTGCTGTAGCTCTTCCGATCGGGCAAAGACGAGCAGACCCGATGTCTCGCGGTCCAGACGATGCACGACGTATATGTTCGCGCGCGCGTTCTGTTTTTTTACGTACGCGCGCAGGATAGACATGACGGTCGTTTCCTTGCTGCCCGGCGTGGTGGCTACGGTCAGCAAACCCGGTTGTTTGTTGACCACAATGAGATCGTCGTCCTCATAGACGATCTTCAACTTGGGATGCGTCAACTGCGAGTTGCCGCGTCCGGAAGAGACCGTTACGATATCGCCCGGCTTGAGTGCAAAATCATGCCTTGTCTGAATACCTGCGCCTACTTTGACGCGGCGCTGGCCGAGCAGTTGCTTTACCGATGATTTCGCCATGCCGCCCATCTTGGCGATCAGAAAATCCATCAGCTGCGCCGGCTCGGTGACCTTTAATACGGTATCTTGTTTGCGTTTGATCATTTTTAACGATTTAACTATTTAACGAAAATTTTGATCCATCCTAAATTTTCCTTCTTGGTGGCTTTGATCCATGCTATCCCTGCCATCGAGTTGATGACGAGGAAGAAGGAGAAGAGCACGATAGAGAATATATTACCGAGAATGATAAATAGTCCTATTCCCGATACGCTGTATATAAACCAATAGATCCATGAATCCGTCTTGCGGTATATCAGCCAGTAGTTCGCCAGGAACGACGACGAGATTAGCAAGCCGTTCAGTATCTTGATCGCGATATTATCCAATAGTCCGTTTTGCTGGAAGGCATATGTAGCCAGCAGATAATCCCCGATAGTGATGAAAACAAGCATCCCTACGGATAGGATCAGCCGCGGCGTGTCGAGAAACTTAGGCTCAAAACTCGCTCCTCCGTCGTCTTTCGACCGGCTCCATTTGTAGATCGACATCATCTGGAACGGGATGAAGACGCAGAAGAAGAGGAACGTGCTGTCGTATTGCTGTTGCAGCAGAAATTGGATACCTAATAGTACGGACATCACGATGCCGGCAAAGAAACCGGTGTAGTTCTTCGGGTCCCGAACGGTGAGAATATATGCTACGCCGATGATAGAAGCCGGTAAACCGACCACCCAGGCGGGATCGTGCCATTTTAGCAATTGTAAATTGTAAAAATTTGGCTCTGCCAAATAATCGTGCCCTTTAGGGCTAAGAATTGTGAATTGTGAATTGACAATCCACTCCGCTACCCATAGCAATCCTATGAGTGCGCCGAAAAGGATAAAAGATAAAATCAGATTGCGGCCAAGGGCCTTCCAGAGATTTGTGTTGCTCATAGCGATGAAAAATTCTAGTTTACTAGTGTTCTAGTGGACTAGTGGTTAAAAAAACAACAAGGGGCAAGCCCGAGCTCGCCCCTTGATAAATCGCAAGTATTACTTGCGAGTGCGGTTGCCGTAGCGAGACATAAATTTGTCCACACGACCTGCGGTGTCCACGAGTTTGGACTTACCGGTGTAGAACGGGTGACTCGTGTTCGAGATCTCGAGCTTGATCAGCGGATACTGAACGCCGTCGATTTCGATGGTGTCCTTTGTAGCAGCCGTTGAGCGGCTGAAGAACTGAGTACCGTCAGACATATCTTTGAAAACTACTACGCGGTAGTTATCAGGATGAATTCCTTTTTTCATAAGTCTTTTCCTTTAAACTTTAAACGTTAAACTTTAAACTTTAATTACTCAGCTACTACGTTCAGCTTGATCTCAGCTTTTACCTCACGATGGAGACGAGCCTGTGCGGTGTGCTCACCTATTTCCTTGATCGGCTCAGCGATGGTGATCACTTTCTTGTCGATAGCGATACCCTGTGCTGCGAGCGCGTCAGAGATGTTTTGGGTAGTAACAGTACCGAAGATCTTCCCGTCCTCGTTAGCTTTTACCTTCAGTTCGATTACCGTCTCAGCCAGTTTAGCCTCCAGTGCCTGAGCATCAGCCAGCAATTTAGCTGCTTTGTGAGCCTGTTGTTTCAGGGTCTCTGCGAGCTGTTTGCGGTTTGCCTCGTTCGCAATGATAGCTATCTTCTGCGGCAGCAGGTAGTTACGTCCGTAGCCGTCACGTACTTTTACGATGTCGTTTTTGAAACCCAGATTAGCCAGGTCTTGAATCAGAATTACTTCCATTTTCTTTCCTTTCTTGTTAATGGGTTATTACTTCATCATATCGGTTACGTAAGGCAGCAATGCCAAGTGGCGAGCTTTCTTAACGGCCTGAGCAACTTTGCGTTGGAATTTCAAGGAAGTACCGGTGATGCGGCGCGGCAGAATCTTGCCTTGCTCGTTCAGGAACTTCTTCAGGAACTCAGGATCTTTGTAATCGATGTACTTGATACCGCTCTTTTTGAAACGGCAGTACTTTTTCTTCTTCTGATCCGAACCTTGCGGAGTCAGATAGCGGATTTCGTCATTCTGTGCCATGATTAAGCCTCCTCATTGTTAGTTTGTTTTTTACCACGACGCTTCTCGGCGTACTCAAATGCGTACTTGTCAAGACGGGTCGTCAGGAAGCGGATTACACGCTCGTCACGACGGAACTCGGTCTCGAGGGTAGCGATCATTTCGGGCTCAGCGTCAAACTGAAGAATGAAATAGAAGCCCGAATTTTTACCTTGGATAGGGTAAGCAAGCTGCTTCAAACCCCACTCCTCACGGTTCAGGATGGTACCGCCATTCGACGTGAGAAGATTCTCGAATTTCTCTACTGCCTCCTTCGTCTGCGGTTCAGACAAAACGGGTGTTAATACGAAGGCAGTTTCATAATGATTTACCATTGTAGTAAATTGTTAATTTAAATTAGTTAATATTATTCTAGTTGGCTAGCGGGCTAGTCATCTAGGCTTTTTCAACGCGAAAAAGCGTGCAAAGGTACTGCTTTTTTTTGACATGCGCAAATATTTCGCTACTTTTTTTATAAAAAAGTGCATTTTGTGTCATCACCTCTCTCGGCGAGCCACGAAAAAATGCGAGTTTTAGGTACTTGTGCGTGTGCCAAAAAAGCAGTACCTTTGCAGCGTCAAATAATTAATATCTATTCATCATGAGAAAATTCACATTCTTATTGGCGTTCGTCATGGCAGCTACGGCTCTCTTTGCTGCCCCGAAAGGTATTCCCGCTGAAGTGCTGAAAGCAGGAAAAATCAAGTATGACAAAGCCACCAACACGCTGGTGCTGGAGGAGGGTTTTCGTTATAGTTTGGGCAAAGGTCTTGTCGTCTTTAAGACGGGAAAAGACCTGCGTATTCTGCTCAAAGGCAATGCGGAATTCCGGGCTGCGTTGGTCTTCGAAGACAAGGTGATCATTGATAGCGAAGGCGACTATACCCTCTCCGTGACGTCTAACATCAGCGGTTCGGCGGTGCAATGTCCGGCGCTGACGGTCAACCAAAAAGCCAAGGTGGCGTTGCTCTCCCGTAATTCGCAGGAAGGAATGTATGCCCTTTCTTGCCCGGAGATTACGGTCAACGGCGGTACGCTGACGGCCGAGGTGACGACGGCTTTCTTTGCCGTTCAGACCGACAAACTGAATCTCAACGGTAGCTGGATGGAGAAGCCGAAAGGCGGTATCATCGATGCCGAGAGACGATGCATCTGCTTCGGCGATGGCACTCCTGCCAAACGCGTGCTCATCAAACCTGAAATCAAGAAAAAATGAGACGTCTCGTAGTCTTTGCCCTTTGTTCTTTGCTCTTTCTTCCCGCAAAGGCAGAGTTGACCCCTCCCCGCGATTCGGTGCCGGAGGATCATCTGGCATGGTTCGGCTTCCGCGGAGCGGTGAAGGAAGTGGTGCAGTATGACTATTACGACTACGGCAAGACCATCTGGCGGTTCGATACCCGGGGAAGGCTGACGGAGTACTACGAATACACCCATCCTTTCTTCGAGAATGGAGGCTGCGTCTTCGGCCTCTGGGCGCATTACCGCTATGCCTACGACGAGCAGGGAAAGATCCTCTTCCTCGAGACCTACAATGCTGATTATAACACCGTGGACGATTTCGCAGATCTGATTCTCGAGCTCTTCCCGCCGCAGAACAAGGAGGCTAATTTCCGGGATAAAACGGAGAAGGAACACGGCGACACGACATCCTGCTATACCCTCTGGACGCCGGACGGCGAGTTAAGCAATTATTTCGGTATCCGCTACGACCGTAAGGGCAACTGGTTCGAACAGGTCCACACGAGTGAGGACGGTTATACGTGCGCGGGCGTGATCGTGCGCGAGTTCACGTATTATAAGGATATAGAGCTGTTCGATCTGCCGGTAGGCGTTAAGGCTGTCAGCCATCAGAAGAACGAAGACGGTCGTGTCTGGTCTAATCGCTATGAGTTCGACAAAGAGGGTAATATGACTTCTTTCCGTAGTTGGGTGGACGATGAGGCGTTATATGAATGGAACCCGACGACGGATGAGGAGTTAGGCAGCGATTTCATCGTGGCCGATTTGGAGAAAGGGACGAAGCGTACCGTCGAGTACTGGTCCACGGTACCGGTGGGTGAACTGAAAGCGTTGCCGGCAGACGTGAACGAGGAAGATGCTTTCTATCTCTGCTTCGATTATATGGGTTATGCCTTCGAGGGCTCGCTCTATCCGCTGCATAACGGCTGGTGGATCGTGCTCAATCACTGGTGTCTGGATGAGATGGATGAGATCTATATCGGTGAAGACGAGAACGGCGAACCTATCCCTGCGGCTTCCGTATACAAAGACCCGTTCGCGGGCATGACATATCCGATTATCAAGACCGACTCGGTCGGTTTCAGTACCCGTAACTACTCCAATCAGACCATCAAGATGTACAAAGAATCGGATGGTAAGAAAGTCTGGGACAAGCTGCGAGTACAATGTAATATCGATGTGCTGGATGCTGATCCGAAGACTCGTCGTCTGCTCTGCCGTACCAATCCGGGTGACTGGTGTTGGGACGACAAACCCTACCAATCCGTGTACGGTTGGATGGATGAAGAATGGGTGTGTGCTAACCTTATGACTACTTGTCCGTAATGAGATTATCTGCTTTGATCATAGGTGCCATCGGCTTGCTGCTACTGCTGTATTTCATCGTATTCATGGGCTACCGCGGTAAGGCGTTGGTGTACGCTATTATGGTGATTCTGTTCACCGGTTTCTGTATCTGGGGCATCATCAACTGGAATGAGTTCACGGCGATGCTGGAGAACCATTTAGGTGTCTGGGGCATGTCCGGTATCGTTCTGGGGATTGCCCTGATTGTATGGCTTTGCATGCATTTTCTATTCTGATGATTACCTTTCTTCTCATATTGATTGTCAGCGCGGCCGGATACCTCTGGTATAAGGAGTCCAAAAAGGACCAAGCTGAGGCCCCAAAGGAACAAGCTGAGCCCCAGGAAGAGAAGCCTGCTGAGCCCGTAGAAGAGAAACCTGCTGCGCCGAAGCCACCTACTGATCCGGAGAAACAGATTGTCTGGCAGGATGGGGAACGGAGGTTATGGTTGGAAGGGAATGAGGCTATTTTAGAGTATCGAGGCGAGCGCTATACCTTTGCTTGCCAGCCTCATGAACCGATGGCCATCATTCTGAAAAAAGGCGAAGCGGTGGTGTATATCCATAATGCCTTTGATGTGACGGAGGAATGTAGGTGTTTTCTCCGAAACCCGGATTACCAATGTCATACCATCACCGGAGAATACCATGACGCCGAGCGTTTCTGCCTGTTGCTGACTACGGCTATTGATGGGTTCTATGAATGTCAGGAGAATGAGGTGGAACTAAAGCTGTTCGAGTCACATCTCCGTTTGGGCAGAAAAGATTATCGATATCAAAATTAATTCACACAAAATAAACTATTATGAAAAAACTTTACACGATTCTGGCAGCTATTCTTTGCTGCGCAATGATGAACGCCGAGACCTACGGTCTGAGTGTAGGCGGCGTACAAGTGACTTCCGACAATGCAGCCGATATCTTCGGTGATGGCACTGCCTCGTACGATGCGTCTCTCGCCGAGTTGACGCTCAACAATGCCGATATCCGCGTTGATTATAATGAGATCAACAAAGGCGCTATCGTGGCTGCGGGCGACCTGACGATCATCGTCAAGGGTCAGAACAACTATATCGCTGTCAACAATCTCGATGCTTATTCGAGCGCCATACAGTCCTTGGGCTCGCTGACGATCACAAGCGAAATCTATCCCACCGAGTTTGCCAAACTGCAGATCGTCTGCGGCAACGGATGTGCGCTCTATGCCATGAGCGGCAATATATGGTTGATACGCGAAGTGGATATCGATATCAAGGGCGGCAGCAACGAGTATGGATGTATCAAAACGCTCAACGGCAATCTGCATATTGATGGCGCTACTGTCTCGATGCTTCCGGCATGGATCCGCGTCAACGGAGAGTTCATCCTTTCCGCCTCTGAGATCACTTCCCCGACCGATGCGGAGATTAGAAACGGAAAGATCGTTCGCGAGAACGGAGGAAACGAATACAGCAACCAGCAGCTGGTAGTCATCTCTTCACTCTTGCGCAAACTATTCTATGGCGCTACGCCGAAAAACAAAGGTAATTATGTCTTGCTGGAGGGCTTTAGTACGACCGAGAGTCAGGCTGTAGGATGGATCGAACTGGCGGAGCATATCAACCTCAAAGCCACGCCTGCGGAAGGTTATACCTTCACCGGTTGGTATGACAAGAATAACCAACTCCTCAGTACCGAAAACCCCTATACGAACCAGCTGATGACCGAGAACACCACCCTTATCTACGGCCAGTTTGAGCAATTAGATCCGCATGAAGGCATTGATACGCCCGACGCATCGGACAAGTCCTCCCGTAAACACCTCCGTGACGGTCAGTTGCTTATCGACCGCAATGGCAAAACCTACAACGCACAGGGAGCTTTAATAATCGCGCAGTAACGCTTATATTTTGCTAAAATAATGCCATATCATCGGTATTATATACATAGTATATAATACTAACGAAATGAATGCTTAAAATTAGTGCGTGATAAGTGCGAGATAAGTGCGTGATAAGTACGTCGTAAGTGCGAGATAAGCGTGGTCTTTGAGGACTAAATTGTTAATAAATGATAAAGTAAAATCATTAAAATATAATACTATGCGTAAATTAACTCTTTTCCTCGCAGCCCTGTGCTGCGCAGTGATGGCGAATGCCGCTGTAATGATTATCGATGGTATTTACTATGATGTCGATCTGTTCGACAAAACGGCTACCGTTATAAAATCGCCGTTTTTCGACAATTATGGTACGCTGGAGGGCAAAATCATCATCCCTGCTAACTTTGTAATCAGCGGGCAGACCTATACCGTCACAGGTATCGAAGACGAGGCGTTTCATAATGCCCAGAAAATAACCTCCGTCGCAATCTCGAACGGTATCACATCTATCGGTGCGAATGCTTTCAGTGCGTGTCTTCTGTTGGACTCGGTTAAGGTGCCCGCAAGTGTTACCTCTATCGGAGAAGGCGCCTTCTCTAACAATCCCGCACTCACACATGCTCTTTTTGCCAATAGTCTCGAGGTTATTCCTGACAAAATGCTCTATAACTGCACTTCTCTGGCTTCATTCACTATGCCATCCGCTCTGATCTCTATCGGTGAACAGGCGTTCGCCAAATGCCCGTCGTTGAAATCGATCGTGCTGCCAGATAATGTGGCGCTCGTCGGCAAAGAGGCTTTCAAAGAATGTCTCGCCTTGCACTCACTTACTATACCTGCTTCCGTGGCACTTATTGATAATGAGGCCTTTTCCGAGTGTGTGTCATTGAAATATATTGTTTGCCGTGTCGCTTCACCGCTGGCTGTTAATCAACAGGTCTTCTATCATGTGGATTGCCCCAATGTCATGCTCCTTGTTCCCAACCAAAGCCTTGAGGCATACAAAGCATACAGCGTTTGGAAAAACTTCGCTGTCAAACCTCTGAACTATGATATCCGTTTTGTCGTTAACGGCGCTACGGCGTACTCGGTATCTATGGAGTATGGCACACCCGCAGCGGACGTCAAAGCAGAAGCCAGACTCGTCGAGCAGCAAATGGCAGTTCCTGCAGGAATGGTCTTCAAACATTGGAATCCCGAGATTACAGACGTAACGGTCTCACGTGCTTACGAAGCCGTAATCGAACCCGCCGCCACCGTTACGAAATGTTCTATTAAGTTCTATGCAAATGGTGTATTCAAGACTTCGTTCCAGTTGGACGAAGGTTCACCGAAATCCGAAGTTGAATATCTCGCACAGGTTTTCTTGGATCAAGTTTGGATGCCTTCTGATATGGAGTTCAAATATTGGGAACCGGCACTGGCACCTGTAACAGACAACCAGAGTTATAATGCCGTTTATGATTATATCGACCAGAACAGCTACCCCATTTCGTTTGTCATTAACGGTGAGACGGTCTTCACGGTTGATCTGAAATACGGCACGGAAGATTGGGTCGTTGAGGGATATGCGAATGCCGTGGCTAACGGTGCGGTCTATCCGGAAGGTATGACCTTCAAAGACTGGGATAAGTATTTCGACAAAGTAACCGGACCCGAGACCTACACCGCCCGTCTCCGCCCCATCGGAGAAGGCATCGACACGCCCGACTCGTCGGACAAGTCCGACTCGTCCTCACGCAAACTCCTCCGCAACGGCGTTCTCTATATCGAGCGCAACGGCAAAACCTATAACGCTTTAGGCCAAGCATTGTAAATTGTAAATTATGCATTGTGAATTGTTAAACACCCTTCTTGCCTCCTGCTCCGCGGCGCTGGCGGGCATAGACCGCCCTGCTCCGCCGCCTGAGCCAAAACCCAAATACGGGCCGCCGCATGTTGTGTTGTGGCTCTTGCTCTGCTGCTTCACCCTCTCGGCTGCAGCACAAGAAGTGCCGCGTGGTATCTTCTTCGGTACAACGCCCGTAAAGGCAAGGTTTAACGATGTAGTAGATATCTTCGGGGACAAGATGGCGCTCTATGACCCGGAGGACAACATGCTCATCCTGCAGGACGGCTTCAACTACCGTTTGCCGGAAGGCTTCGTGACCTTCAATACCGGCGCACCGCTTCGCATCCGTCTGGCGGGCAGAGTCTATATGGAAGCGGCGGTGGTGTCCAAAGACCCGGTTGTGATCGAGAGCACCACCTACAGCACGCTGACCATCGTCTCCAACGGTTCTGCCACGGCGCTCAAGTGTCCGAGCTTGGTGATAGACGATTACTTCACGAGTGTACGCCTTTATTCCGATGCACCGAACATGGAGATGATTGCTCTCAAATGTCCGGGCGAAGTGGTCGTCAACGGCGGGGCGCTGCGCATGGAAGTGAGCCGCAGCCCCAAAGCCGCGGAGATCAACACCCTCACTCTCAACGGCTCGGTCATGGAGACGCCGAGCGAGATAACTATCAATGAGTACGGCGTCATCTGCGACCACAAAGGACGCTATGCCCGACTCGTCAGCATCGTTCCCGAGCCCTAAAAAAGCAACTATTAACAATAAACATATACGATTATGCGTAAATTTACTCTTTTCCTCGCAGCCCTCTGCTGCGCAGTGATGGCGAATGCCTGGAACCTTGAAGTGGATGGTATCTGCTACAACGTCAATTGGAGCGACTTGAGCGCAACGGCAAGACCTATAATGCTTTAGGCACGGAGCTGAAATAAACTGACTACTGAATACTAACAACTTAACAGTTTAACGAAAAAAGGCGTCACTGCGACGCTTTTTTTCTCTTTTCTCTTGCATACTTCAAAAAAAAGTAGTATCTTTGCACCCAAATTGTG
>JAGCFY010000147.1 GCA_017649845.1 Paludibacteraceae bacterium | reverse complement strand
GGTTTAGCCAGGTTCTTACCCGTTACAGTCATCACGCGGCTGATGAGCGGTTTATTCTTCTGTACCGCCTCATATACTGCGTATATGGTAGCTACATTATCTACCACAGCGCCTACTTCAATCGGCAGCGCACCACTCGGCACCTGACGACCGATACAAGCGTCGATGAGCTGTTTCTCACCGCCCTGCGGATATTTCAGTTTGAGCGGTTGAACCTCGATACCCAGTTTGCTCTGCGCCAGTTTCTGCATGTGCTCGATCGCATCTTTCTTGTTGTTCTCGATACCGATGATAGCGCGTTGTACACCGAGTGCTTTCTTCAAAATCTCGATACCTATGATGATCTCTTCGCCATGCTCAAGCATCAGCTGGTGGTCGCAAGTCAGATACGGCTCGCATTCTACACCGTTGACAATCAGCACTTCTGCCTTTTTGCCCGGAGGCGGCAGCAGTTTGACATGGGTCGGGAAACAAGCGCCACCGAGACCTACGATACCTGCCGCAGCAATCTTGTCGATGATCTCTTTCGGCTCGAGCGTACACTGACGGATGATATCCGGCGTACGATCGATCTCCGGCATCCAAGTATCGCCTTCTACATCGATGAAGATAGCCTGCATCGGTGCTCCCCATGCGTCTGTGGCAGCGTCGATCTTGGTTACCGTACCGCTTACCGGCGAACAGATGTTCGCACTCACGAATCCACCGGCCTTCGCCAGCAGTTCGCCTACTTTCACTTTTGCTCCTACTTCTACAACAGCCTGAGCCGGTGCACCGATATGTTGCAAGAGCGGAATGATGGCCTGTTTAGGCAGCGGGCACTCCGTAATAGGCTGATGTGCGGAGAATTGTTTGTTGTCATGCGGATGAACTCCGCCTATGTTAAATGTTCTCATAATTACGATTTTTGTGCCATGGCGATTAAGTTCGGGAATGCAGCTCTTGGCGTAGCCAGAGCTTTGATTTTCTCAGCGATCGCCGGGTCGAAGCCTTTCTTTTCTCCGCCTTGTGCAGCAGGAGCAGCTTCTTCAGCCGCAGCCGGAGTAAGAATGAGTTTTACCTGCTCCATCGTCGGCTCACCTCCTACAGGACAAGCCAAGCCTTCGATACCATTCGCTTTGACGCATGCTTCTGCGAAATTACGGCATCCGGCAAATCCACATCCGCCGCAGTTGGCTCCCGGCAAGACAGCCGTAACCAGATCGATGCGCGGATCTTCTTCCACTTTGAAGAACAGGCTGACTACATACAGCAGGCACGCTGCCAGCAATGCTGTCACACCCAGAACTCCCATTGAAATCAGAATCAAATTCATGTTTTTTGGATTTTTGTTAAATTGTTATATGTGTTAAATCTTAATTGTCGTTATATTCTGAACAGCTAATTACCCGCTAATTACCCGCTAAAAGTCCCCTGAGTAATTATAGCTTTCTGGCGGTAAAGCTGAATTGTGTCTGCAGCCTGTGTTTGAATACATTCAAACCGATGTAGTAGAGCGCGATACCGCAGAGCGATAATGTACCGATAACGGCTTCGCTCCATTCGGTAACCAGATCCAGCACCGCTATGATCGTGAGCATGACGATAAACGGAAGGATATACGCTAAAAAAACCGCTTTCCATGCCAGCCGTTCGCGTACCTGTACTTCCACCCGGTCACCTACCTGCAGCGGCTCTAACATCCTCACATCCATCTCTTTGCTCTGGCTCTCGGCAGACATGCACATCGATTTCGCCTTGCAGGCCGAACAAGCGCTGGTCTGCACAATCTGCACGTGCGCCATCTCGCCGCTCGTACTCAAAACGATACCCTCATGTCTGATTAATTCGTCCATAAACACACAATGCGACTGCAAAAGTACAATTTTTTTTTCATATACGCAAGTGCGCGCGAACTATTTTTTAAAAAATATGCATTTTGCGGCAAAAAATCCACTTCTTTTTATTTTCTATTTTATAGTTCCAATATTTTTTTGTACCTTTGCATGCTAAATTTGAGATAATATGCCCCGAACGTCATCAAAATTGACCAATACACCGTCTGCAGCACCGTCTGCACGAGCGATAAAAGTAGAGAAACCCGGCGTGTGGGAGTCGGTCAAGCGTATCTGTATGGCGCGTGAGACTCGCATGATCGTGGGTGTGCTGCTGCTGACTTTTTCTGTGATAGCTTTGCTGGCTTATGTCAGTTTTCTGTTTACCGGTACGTACGACCAGTCCATCCTGTCGCTGGACCGGCCGGACCGCTTGGCTAATCGCGAAGCGATAAAGAATATGCTGGGTCTGCCGGGAGCCATGCTGGCGCGATTCCTGATAGACGGCAGTTTCGGTTTTATATCGCTTTTGCTGATTCTGATGGTCGGTATCTATGCCTTGCGGATGATGCATGTCTTCCGCGATATTCCTGCGCTCAAGTTGTTCCTCTGCGGTTCGTTCATCGTGCTGTGGAGTTCGGTCACGCTGGGTTTTGCGCATAATATGGTGCATCAGATGGGTCTATTCCTCTGGGGTGGTGCTTTCGGTGCCGCTTCTGCGCGATGGATGGTCAGTTATATGAACGAAATCGGTACGGGTCTGATTCTGCTGGCGTTGCTGGTGATTTTCCTCATCGTGAGCGACCCGCGGTTTGTGGATCGCTGCAAAGCGTTCGGTGCCTGGTGCGCGAATCTGTTTAAGAGAAAACCGAAAGAGGATGAACCTGCTCCGGATAACGAAGTGACGATTGATATTCCGGTGGACGAAGAACCGGAAAAGACGGAGGAAGACGGTGAAGTATCCTTTACGATCGAACCTGTGGCCGAAGAAGAGGATGGAAATAAAGAGGTGGAACCGGTGGTGGAAGAGCCGTTGGACGAACCTTTGGGCGACGAACCGCTTCCGCCCGAAGAACCGGAACCGGATGCCGAACTGGAGATACAGGATGTCATCAAAGATGAATTGTATGAGAAAGATCCGGATAAGATACTGGAGAAACTCGGCCCGTACGACCCGCGCAAAGATCTGGAGTTTTATAAATTCCCGTCTCTCAATCTGCTGAAAGTGTATGATAACGAGTCGGCACCGGTTATCAATGAAGAGGAACAGCGCGCTAACGGAGCACGTATTGTGACGACATTGCGCAACTATGGCATAGAAATTGATAGTATCAAAGCAACGGTCGGACCGACCGTGACGCTCTATGAGATAGTGCCGAAAGCAGGTATCCGTGTAGCGAAGATCCAGGCGCTGGAGAACGATATCATGATGAGTCTGAGTGCTACCGGTATCCGTATCATCGCGCCGATGCCGGGTAAAGGAACGATCGGTATTGAGGTGCCGAACGAGAAACCGCAGACCGTTTCGATGCACTCGGTGATAGCGTCCAAGCGCTTCCAGGAAGAGACGAAGATGAAGCTGCCGGTAGCCTATGGCCGGACGATCACGAACGAAGTATTCATGTTCGATCTGGCTAAGACGCCGCATTTGCTCGTCGCCGGTGCTACCGGTACCGGTAAGTCCGTGGCTATCAATGCCATCATCACGTCGCTGCTCTATAAGAAACATCCGGCGGAGTTAAAACTGGTGATGGTGGATCCGAAGATGGTGGAGTTCGCGCCGTACAAACCGCTGCTGAAGCATTTCCTGGCGGCGATGCCGGACACTGATCCCGAGCAGATAGTGATCACCGACTGCGACAAAGTGGTAAATACCCTCAAGTCGCTCGTCATCGAGATGGAGAACCGCTACAAACTGCTGATGGATGCCGGCGTGCGCAACCTGGAGGATTATAATGATAAGTTCGTCCGCAGAAGGCTGAATCCCAACAAGTTAGTGGGAGATAGTTTGCATCATCAGTACCTGCCTTATATCGTCATCATCATAGACGAGTACGGCGATTTTATCATGCAGGCCGGCAAACAGGTGGAGACGCCGATTGCCCGTATTACGCAGAAAGCGCGTGCCGTAGGTATGCATATGATTCTGGCTACGCAGCGTCCGTCCGTTAATATTGTGACGGGTGTGATCAAAGCCAATATCCCTACGCGAATAGCGCTTCGTACGCAGTCGGTGATTGACAGCCGTACTGTGCTGGATGCGAAGGGAGCGGAGCAGTTGATCGGTCGTGGTGACAGTCTCTACGCCGGAAATGCCTCTATTACCCGTGTGCAATGTGCGTTTGTGGATACGCCGGAGGTGGATGAGATTGTGAAACATATCTCGAAGCAGCAGCGTTACACCGAGCCGTATCAGTTGCCGGAATATGTGGGTGAAGGCGGCGAAGGAGAAGCGTTGGCTCCGGGAGCTGTGGATCTGAAACGACTAGACCCGATGTTTGCCGATGTGGCGCGTTACGTAGTAACGAAGCAAGAAGGATCTACCTCCCGTCTGCAGCGTGCGTTCGAGATCGGTTATAACCGTGCCGGCAAACTGTCCGACCAACTGGAGGCAGCAGGTGTCGTAGGACCAAACAAAGGTCCGAAGGGTCGAGATGTCTTGATTACCGACCTGGATGCATTGGAGAAATTATTAGAAGAATTAGGTGTAAAGTGAAGATTTTAGCAGTCATATTAACAGTGTTGAGTTCGTTTCTGGCCAATCTGGAGACGAAGACTCTGCAGTCGCAGTTCACCATCACGGTCGCCGAGGAAGTGAATGCGCCGATGAACTACCCCGGTGAGATTATCATGCAGGGCAGCAAGTTCCACTTGGAG
>JAGCFY010000146.1 GCA_017649845.1 Paludibacteraceae bacterium | reverse complement strand
TACGGACGCTTCATTTGCGAGATGTACCAGTCTGTCTGGAGATACGAAAGGTTGCAGACGCGGAGGTCTGTGCCTACTTCCTCCACCTCTTGGTTATACCAAAGCGGGAAGGTATCGTTATCGCCGTTGGAGAAAAGGATACCCTGCGTCTCGCATGACTTCAGGTAGTTCGCTCCGAAATCACGGCAGGAATAACGCTGGCTACGATCATGATCATCCCAGTTTTGCTGCGCCATAAGTGCCGGAACACCGAGACAGAGCAAAGAAGCAGCGACAGCTACCGCCGTTTTACCTGCATCACTCTTGAGGGCATTGTTAATCCAATCCACAAGCGCAAGAACGCCGAGACCGATCCAGATACAGAAGGCATAGAACGAGCCGGCATATGCGTAGTCACGTTCACGCGGCTGATACGGCGTTTGGTTTAAGTACATCACAATAGCCAAACCGGTGAGGAAGAATAGCAAGAACGTGAGGGTGAAGTTTTTCCATCCCGCAGCCTTTCCTTCTTTATCACGCTTACCCGTTTGCCAGATCATACCGATGAGACCAAGCAATAACGGCAAGAAATAATAGACGTTATGACCTTTGTTTTCCTTGAGTTCCGTAGGTAAAAGCGATTGATCGCCGAGCATTGCATTGTCAATAAACGGAATACCGGAGATCCAGTTACCTTTGGTAATATCCCCATAGGACTGCAAATCATTCTGTCTGCCGGCAAAATTCCACATGAAATAACGCCAGTACATGAAGTTCACCTGATACGAGAAGAAGAACTTCAGGTTTTCTCCGAACGTAGGGCAATAATCGGTTTTCTGCTGTCCACAGTATTCATAACGAATACGTTTTCCTTTGACATTCGCCCACTCTTTATAAGCCTGCACATGGCTTCCCTGCGACGAATACATACGCGGGAAGAGCATGCAGAACTGCGACATATACTTATAGGAAGATTTATAGCCCGTGATCACATAATGATCTTTCTCGCCTTCCACTTTCGGCGCCGGAGCATACTGGGCATGTCCTTGTTTTTCAACCGGGACGCACATATTTCCTTCCACACGCAGTTCAACCGGAGCATTATAGGTCTGTCCGTAGAACAAAGGTCTGTCTCCGTACTGCTCACGGTTCAAGTAATACTTGAGCGAGAAGACATTATCCGGCGAGTTCTGATCCATCGGTGTATCTGCATTCGAGCGAATGACCAAAGCAGCATAGCTGCTATAGCCGACGAGGATAACCGTAAGCATGACTACACCGGTATTGAGCCAACGCCAGAGATTCTTCCCCTGCGCCTCGGAATACTCGATGTCCGAACGTTTCTTGGTGTACCAGATAGCCCATGCAAGGAAAGCGACCGTGAGCACAAGGCAAATCCACATACCGGTATTGAACGGACAGCCAAAGACATTCACAAACAGCAGTTCGAACCATCCGATAACAGTCGGGAAGCCCGGAATAATGCCGTACAAGATGACCAGCAGGACTGCACATGAAGCCAAGAAAGCATAAATAAGGCCTTTCCACGAGAACTCGTAACGACGGAAATAATAGACCAGACCGATCGCCGGAATGGTCAGCAAGTTCAACAAGTGGACACCAATAGACAAGCCCATCAGATAGGCTATCGCAATGAGCCAACGGTCCGAACCTTCTTCATCCGCCTGCTCATCCCATTTGAGGATAAGCCAGAAAACGACCGCCGTGAAGAGCGAGGAGGAAGCATATACTTCACCTTCCACCGCCGAGAACCAGAAGGTATCGGAGAAGGTGTAAGCCAGTGCGCCTACTGTTCCTGCACCCAGCAAAGCAATGCCTTTCCAAAGCGTGTCGGGTTGCACAAGTTTCTTCGCGAGCGCCGTAATCGTCCAGAAAAGGAAGAGGATGGTAAAGGCACTAGCGAGCGCAGACAAGGCATTAACGCACATGGCGACATGCGCAGTATCTGCAGCAAACAGACTAAAGAAATGGCCCATGAGCATGAAGAAAGGTGCGCCGGGCGGATGTCCAACGTCCAGTTTCCAGGCGCTGGAGATGAACTCACCGCAGTCCCAGAAAGAAGCGGTAGGCTCCATCGTAAGGAGATACGTAGCGGCTGCGACTCCGAAAACGAGCCATCCGCAGAGCGTATTCCACAATTTAAAATTTTTCATTGTTTATCGTTGTTTTTATTGTTAAAGGCACATATTAAGCCAAATTACGGTGCAAAGGTACAATAAATCTTTCGAATAGCAAACTACAAAATAAGAATTCCGTGATTTTTCGTGCAATAGCGCACTTTTTTACAAATAATGTTCGTGCGCGCTTGCACATGTAAAAAAAATGTTGTAACTTTGCACGCTTTTTGAGTGTGCAAGAACAGGCAAAATTAAAAATCACATGATAATATACATAGTATATTATAAGTAAACCGGGATACGGTATTGTCTCGTAAATGAGTCGTAAACGAGCCGTGAATGAGTCGCGCACAAATCAGCAAGAAGCGCAAGACAAAATAGCATAACGATTAAAAATACAAAATAAAATCATGATTAACGTAGGTATTATTGGATGCGGCTTCGTGGGAGGAGCCTTAAAAAACTGGCTGGAGCACAACAATCCAGAGTGCAAATTATTCATCAGCGATCCGTACAAAGGATACAATGACGATTTGAGCAAGATAGACATTGCCTTTCTTCAAATTCACGTACCGACAGAGGAAGACGGCACACAGGATTTGCGACTGATGAAAGAATTGATTAAGAACCTGCCGGACGTGCCGGTTTTTGTACGTACCACCATTTTGCCGGGCACCAGCGAGATGCTTTCCCGCGAGACAGGCCATCAGGTATGCTATATGCCGGAGTTTTTGACCGAGCGCACATTTATTGAGGATTTCAACAAGCAGACCATGGTGTTTACCGGTGCTCAAGAGTTGCTGACCAAGATTTTCGTAGGCAAGAAATTTACCGTAATGAGTCCGCTGGAGGCAGAATTGACGAAATACATGCACAATGTGTTCGGCGCATACAAGGTAACGTATTTCAATGCTTGCCGCGAGTATTGCGAGAAGATGGGTGCAGACTGGCGCAAAGTACATACCGGCATTCTGTTGTCCGGCTATATCAATGACACGCACACTTATGTACCGGGTCCGGACGGCAAGTACGGCTATGGCGGCAAATGTTTCCCGAAAGACGTGAATGCTTTTGCAGAAATGACGAAAGGTACGCCTCTCGGCATTTTATTGGAACATCTGCATGAGTTGAACGTCCATTTCCGCGGCGTAGAAGAGCACATATAGGCGATTCACAATTTACAATTCACAATTTACAATTCACAATTATACATGAAGATTGCAGTAGCAGGAACGGGCTATGTCGGATTAAGCATTGCTACCCTACTCGCCCAACATCATGAGGTAACCGCTGTAGATATCGTGCCGGGAAAGGTAGATATGATCAATCGCAGGCAATCGCCCATTCAGGACGAATATATCGAGAAATACCTGGCGGAAAAAGATCTCCATCTGGCAGCGACACTGGACGCAAAGGCGGCTTATAAAGAGGCGGAGTATGTAGTTATTGCCGCTCCGACGAATTATGATCCGCATCGCAACTATTTCGACACATCGGCCGTGGAGAACGTTATTGAGACCGTATTGGATGTCAATCCGAACGCTATCATGGTTATAAAATCGACAGTTCCGGTAGGTTATACGGCTTCCGTGCGTGATAAATACAGATGCGGAAATATTTTGTTCTCGCCGGAGTTCCTGCGTGAAAGCAAGGCGCTGGAGGATAATTTGTATCCGAGCCGAATCATTGTAGGAACCGTACTAAGTGATGAACGATTGGTACAAGCCGCTGAGCGTTTTGCTGCACTACTCAAAGAAGGTGCGCTAAAAGAGAATATCGAGACGCGCATTATGGGTTTGACCGAGGCAGAAGCCGTTAAACTATTTGCCAATACTTATCTGGCTCTGCGGGTAAGTTATTTCAACGAATTGGACACGTATGCCGAGATGAAAGGTCTGGACACGAAAGCTATCATTGACGGCGTTTGTCTCGATCCGCGTATCGGCACACATTACAACAATCCTTCTTTCGGTTACGGCGGTTATTGCTTGCCGAAAGACACCAAACAATTGCTTGCCAATTATGCGGATGTTCCCGAAAACCTGATCGGCGCTATTGTAGAGAGTAACCGGACAAGGAAAGATTTTATTGCAGACCGTGTGCTGGCTATGGCCGGATACTATGACTACTATCAGCATGGTGATTTTGATCAATCTAACGAGCATCAATGCGTGATAGGCGTCTACCGACTGACGATGAAAGCGAACAGCGATAATTTCCGCCAATCAAGCATCCAAGGCATTATGAAGCGCGTGAAAGCGAAAGGCGCCAAAGTGATTGTTTACGAACCTACTTTGGAGAACGGGTTGACATTCTTCGGGAGCGAAGTAG
>JAGCFY010000145.1 GCA_017649845.1 Paludibacteraceae bacterium | reverse complement strand
TTGGGAGACCGATCTGTCCGGTGGTGTATCCAAGAAAACCAGTGATGACGACTTCGTACATACGGCAAGTCAGGATATGAACAGCCTCGGTGCGATTACGTATAGCAGCAACAATACCGCTGTGGCAACCGTGAACGCGACTACAGGTGAAGTTCATCTGGAAGGTGAGGGAACAGCAACCATTACAGCCACTATCGCTGCTTCCGGTTGCTACAACACCGCAAGTGTGTCGTATGTGGTAACTGTAGAAGATGACTGTGATGACGAGGCGGGTACTATCACGACCGAGGATTTAGACTGCTCCGGCATCAAGATGACGATAACAGGTCATACGGCTGCTGACGGCGTTACTTATCAATGGTACAAAGTAGGCAGTCCGGATGAGACAGTTGGAACAAACCAAGACAACTATACCACTACTACAGCTGGTTCGTACTATGTGATTGTAACCAACTCCGGCGAGCGTCATTGTGCGAAACGTTCAAGGAACACTGTAACAGTTGAGGCAAAAGGCGTGGCTACGGCAACAAAGATTGTAGACAGTTGGTACGTCAAGAACGGTCGTCGTACACCGGATGTAGAGTTGGTACAGACAACTAGCGCTACGGGCTTCTTTGTGAAGATCGGCGATACGAAGATCTGGGATAGTGATGGTAGTGAAAAGACCGGTTTCGGCGGCTGCGGCTTCCATCTGGGAGACAACGGCATCATCTATCTGAACGGTATGAAAGATAACGGGGATGCTCCTACAGAACTGACAGCAGGCGATGTGACGCTGAAGATTACAGCAATCGGTTGCGGCGGTAATGCAAGCGAGTTGAGTATCACTATCCATTGCCAGGCAGCAACGGAACGTAAGAGCATAGCCTTTGTCGTAGATGGAACGGACGGCGGTACGTTTGCTGAAGCGAATGCTGCTCACTCTACCGAATCGGCATTGTTCAAGTTCTTGGATTATGGAGATGACAGTAAAGGCGCATTTGATTTGACGGCGCAGAATATTTATTCGACGACTAATGAAAAAGCAATTCGCGAGCATTTCTCGCAGTTCGATGCCATCCTTATTACGGACGACCCGAGTACAAAAACCAAGGGGTATGTGAATGCCTTCGGTACGATGATTGATGTACGTCCGATATTGTCGATGGAGGCATACGTGAGCAACTTGTCGAACTGGGGATCAAAGGGAGTAGCCGGTAATCCGTCATCTCCCAACCCGCGTCAGTACGAGATGAGGCTGCAATGTAAGGACCATGAGATTTATTCGGGTCTTCCTGCTCCTGCCGCTGGTACACATGTATGGAGCGAGACCATAGACGGCGAGGAATACCGCCATGTGATAATGGTGGATAGTACCAAATCCCCGTACGCAGGTGTGGCATATAATGAGCAGACCGCTGGAGACAAGAAACCGGCATTGCAAGGTTTTGAAAGCGAAGATATGGGTAACTTGTTGGGCCTCGGTTTGATCCTGAACGGAACACTTCATGCAGGCGTAGAACGTCAGGAAGAACCCGCAGCACGTATGATGCTTCTCGGTATTCAGAACCAAGCCCTGCCTAACGCATTGACCGAAGAAGGCAAGAAAGTAATCGAGAACGCACTCAAATACCTGCTCAAGACCAACATGGAAGAAGTGGACGACTGCTCGAACTTCTTCAAGGGAGGCGATCCGACGAAACCGAGAGATTGGAACACTCTGGCTAACTGGTCCAAAGCAACGTTCCCGAATTATGAAACGAAGGTTCGTATCTTGGCTCCTTGCGAAGTAAGCGGTATTCAAGTACGCGTGGCGCAAGTGGATATCGCTACGAGCGGTACAAGTAGTAAGATTGATGGCGGTACATGTAGCGGTTCGCTTACCATTGCTGCTGATGGTGCATTGATCGTAGGCGGCAAAGTGCGTACGGCTGTGGCTCCGCGCTTCGCAGTCAATGAACTGAAGCCGACAACAGCAAGTGACCTCAAGGTTTGTTCCTCTTCTTCTGGAACGGGTGCTTTGATTTTCGATAATTCGGACGGCAAGACACAAGCTACCGTAGAGATGTGGAATCCTTCACATTGGGAAACGGTTGAAGGCAAGAAGAAGAAATACTGGTCGTATGTAGGCGTGCCTATTGCCAATGTGGAAATACCGAATTACTTCTATCTGGGCTTTACCTATCTCTACGATGAGACCAGCGGATGGGTGAAGAAATGGGATGGCGATGTATTGCAGCCGTTTGAAGGTATCGGTCTTTCGATGCAATCAGGCAATAAGGAGACATTCTATGGCACTCTGGCTTCTACGGCTACGAAAGAGATTACGCTGACCAAAACTGCCGAAGGTGGTAATGGTGAGAACCTGATCGGTAACAGCTGGACGGCACCTATCCAGATTGCCAACTTCGAGAATGCCGACTTCGGCGAAGCAACAGCTACGGTCTATGTCTATAACACCGGTAGAGATGAGCAAGCCAGTGGAGAGACTGGGGAAGCTTCCTATGGTGGAAATAGTAGTGCAACAGCAGGTCAATGGGTATCGGTACCTGTAAATGTTGCAAAAGAAGGCGGCTATACGGGACTGAAAGTGATTCCGGCGATGAATGCATTCCAGGTAAATACGGCCTCAGAGACTACCCTGACGCTCGATTATGACAAGTTGGTGCGTAAGAATGCTGCTTCGAATGAAGGCATCAACAGCCCGATGCGTGCTCCGCGTCGCACAGCAGCGAAAGAGATAGACGCACTCATGCGGGTTCGTGTGAGCGGAGAGAAAACGCACACCGATGTATGGTTGCTGCAGGACGAGCGGTTCTCGGAAGATTTCGATAACGGATGGGAAGCTATATACGCAGAGTGTGATAACAGATCGGCACAGTTGTACGCTGTGAGCGAGTTAGGTCAAATGGCCTTTATCGCCAAGCCGGACTTGGATGGTACACCTCTGGGATTTGCTCCTTCGCGTGACGGCAATACATACAGCTTCTCGTTCCAATATACCGGCAATGAAGCGTTGTATCTCAATGATATGCAGGAAGAGACCTCAACGCTGATCAATGAGGAGAATACCTATATGTTCACCTACAGCGAGAGCGATATGACAGGACGATTCATTATCAGTGCTCAGCCATTCGGTATTCCTGCTATCATCACTGGAAACGAGAATATCAATACAGATGCCAAGCCGATTAAGTTTATCAGGGAGAACAAGATGTATATCTTGGTGAACGGCATTCTGTATGACGCAACCGGTAAGATTGTAGTACGCTAAAGAGAGGAGGAAACAGAGATGAAAGACACAATGAGAAACAACACGATGAAGCGTAATACATTATCCATACTGCTGATAGCTCTGCTGGCGCTTGGCGCCATGCAGGCTTCGGCGGTGGACTACCAAACGAAGTACAAAGGGACGATGTACAATGTACAAAGTACCGCTTCCTATGGTGCTGCCGTTCCGGCGACAACCTTCCAGTCAACCAGCGCCTATGCTTCGTCTGAATGGGCGGAGAACCCGATGCTCAATAGTGATGGTACGATCAATGAAGGTGCTTATATGGGCGGACGGAATAATGCGCCGGGCGGACCAAGACGAATAGTCAACCCTGATGATGAAGATGAAGACGATAAAGAGAATGGTACGCCCCTCGGCGATGCGCTGATCCCGCTATTCTTTCTGGCTATAGCCTATGGCGGATGGCGCTTCCTCCGCCGCCGCAAAGAGGCATAAGGAAACATGAGTATCCCGGTACCTTGGTAAAATATTACAATGAAGATACATCAGATACTTGTTATGGCGGCAGCGGGATTGATTCTCGCTGCTTGCGCCAAACAGCGGCCCCGGTGCTACAGCCGGGAGATGATTGACGCGCGCATGAGCGCGTGGTATAATAAGGATAACTGCGTTGGTTTCCCTAATGCCAACTCTACGAACGGCGTAACGCTCCCGGAGCATGCTGCTACATGGGATTATGTGCCCGGCGTGGTGGCCAAAGGTATTCTCGATGTATGGCAATATTATCAGGACTCCGCTTGGGCGGATGCATGGTATCTGGGGCTTGCGCAATGGGCTGACAGCCTGAACGAAGCAGAACTGGACGAACTGGTGCGAGGCGGTATTCTGGATGATCTCAACTGCGCCAAAGTGTTTATGGGCTTGTACGAAGGAGCGAAACCGGGCGGTAAATTCGAGAACCCGGCGAAAGCCGCTTTCTATATGGCGCAGATGAGACGCGCGGCAGCAGGTTTGGCGGAGCATAAGGCCAAATACTCTCTGCCGAACGGAGGATGGATGCACAAGGCTACTGATAATCCCGAGAAAAGTTATTGGGGCCAGATGTGGTGCGATGGTGCCTATATGGGACCTGCGCTGCTGGCACAGTTATTGACGGCCGGCGCTTGCGAAGAGACCGATCTGGGCTGGAATGATGTCTATGCGCAGTTCGAAGTATCGTGGCCGTTCCTTTGGGACGAAGAGAAACAGCTGTTATACCATGTGCTCTTTACCGATGTCGCGATCAACAAAAACGCCCGCGCTATTTACGAAACAGGGCATGCTTATCCTTGTGCCGTGGACTCGACCGTCTATCATTCCGAAGAGTCCTGGGGCCGCGCAGCAGGATGGTATATCCTTGCGCTGGTGGATGTGATGGAGGCATACCTTCAGAATCTGGAGAAATACGGCGAGTGGCACGAAGGAGATCCGCTTCCTTCGGCTCAGCATTTCGATGAGATGCGCGATTATCTGACCAAGCTGGCAGACGGCTTGGTCGCTCGTCAGGATCCGGAGACAGGCTGCTGGTACCAACTCTTGGCCTATGGTCCGGAGAAATGCGCTACGCAAGGTATTGACGACACCGGTTCGGCTAAATATACCAATGTAGGCGAAGGAGGCACGCAGTGCAACTATCTGGAGTCATCCGCTTCATGCCTTATCACGGCTGCCTTGCTCAAAGGTACGCGTCTCGGCCTTATCAATCATGCTGAAGCCGGCAAAAAAGGTTTTGAAGGAATAGTGCGTACTTTTATAAAAGAAACTCCCGCCCTTTCTATCACTTCTTCCTGTCAATCTGCCGGCCTTAGTCACGATAGAAACGGTACGGCTGCCTATTACCTCATCGGCAAAGATGTGCCGATTCAGGATAATACGGAAGGAAAAGTCCTCGGCGCCTATCTCATGGCTGCCGTAGAATACGAAAGAGCCTGTCAACGCTGACAGGCTCTTTTCTGGTATAATACTACGCACCTAAGTTTCTAAAACCTGAAGGTCACACCCATCAGGCAGTTGATGCCCTGCGAGCGGTAACCGTAATAGATATCGTTCTTGCGGTGCAACCAGTTGTTTAGTTGCGCAAAGATAACCAGGTTGGCCTTCGGCTCCGGACGAAGGAGCGAACCTTCTCCTCTTACCTCTAACCTCTTACCTCTAACCTTTTTCCCTACCCACATCTCGTATTGTACACCGAGGTTGAGATCAATCGTCGGCTTCAGTGTATGCTCGCCATCGGTAGCCAATATCATGCGGCTGCCTGCGAAATGGTTATCCGAATAGAGCGACCAATGCTTGTCAATACGTCCGTCAATCCGTACACCTAATTCCCAATTGGGACGGTCATAAACGGTAGTATCTCCCTTCCAGAT
>JAGCFY010000144.1 GCA_017649845.1 Paludibacteraceae bacterium | reverse complement strand
TCACATTACGGATGATGGCTTCCTGATTGCCTTTGAACGTATCAAAACCGAAATAGGTCTGAAGCGCATTTACTAATTCTTCATGTGTTACATTCATGTCTAAATATTCAATTTGGGCACAAAGATACTACTTTATTTTTACATATGCAAGCCCTCACGACTTTTTTGTCATTTTTTTTATCTTTTATCAACTTCTCCCTGTAATTATCTATCTTTCCTCTTGCATCAGCTCCATCTGTCATATGCACAATACGTAATATACATAATAGACATAAAATGCCTAATTAGCAGGTCGTCAGCACCCCTTACCATAGGATACCTATAACATACCTATAGGATACCTATAAGATACTTGCCGTTTTTTGCACTTTTTGCACATGCACTATATATATACTATGTATATATATATACTTTTTAATCGTTCATGAGCGCTTTAATAAGATGAAAATCAACATTTTCTCCCGCAGAAAATGCCAATTCGGAAGATTTCGATACGTTTCGATTGAAAAAATATCAAAAAATTGAAAAAAAATCAAAAAACTCTTGCGTATTTCATAAAAAAGCAGTAATTTTGTGCCCGATTTAATAAAATTAAATACCATGCAGAAACGGAATTTATCCTTCACGCAGCTCTTTAACCTGAGCTTTGGATTTTTCGGAGTACAAATCGCCTATGCGCTGCAAAGCGCCAATATTTCCCGTATTTTTGCTACCTTGGGCGCAGATCCCCACACGCTTTCGTTCTTTTGGATACTGCCGCCGTTAATGGGTATGATCGTTCAGCCGCTCGTCGGCAAGTATAGCGATAAAACATGGAATAGACTTGGCAGGCGTAAACCGTACCTGCTCGTGGGTGCGCTTATTGCGGTGGCTGTAATGCTCCTCCTCCCGAACGCAGGAGACTTTACGTTTGCGCAGTCAGCCTTCCTCGGCCTCAACGCTGCCATGTGGTTTGGCCTCTTTAGTCTTATGTTCCTGGATACATCAATCAATATCGCCATGCAGCCGTTCAAAATGATGGTAGGCGATATGGTGAACGAGGAGCAAAAAGGTACAGCATATGCCATCCAGTCGGCTCTCTGTAATGCCGGTTCGGTGGTCGGATACCTCTTCCCGATATTCTTCACCTGGATCGGTATCGCGAATACAGCGCCCGAAGGTGTCATTCCTGATTCTGTGAAATGGTCCTTCTATGCCGGCGCTGCTATCCTCATCCTCTGCTCCCTCTATACCTTCGCTACGGTGAAGGAGTTGAACCCTCAGGAATACGCAGAGTTCCACGGCATAGATTTGAATAAAAAAGAAGATAAATCCGACGATAAAGGCTTCCTTGCCTTGCTCCGCGAAGCGCCATCTGCTTTCTGGACGGTCGGTCTCGTGCAGTTCTTCTGCTGGGCGGCATTTATGTATATGTGGACTTATTCGATAGGTGCTATAGCTGTTAACTGCTTCGGCTGGGACGAGGCAACTACGGCCGCGCTGGAATATCAGTCTGCCGGAGACTGGGTTGGAGTGGTGTTCTGTGTGCAGGCGGTCGGATCGCTCCTTTGGGCAATGGTGCTGCCGCTCCTTGAGAAATGGACCGGCAACAAAGGCGCATATGCCATCTCGCTTATTGTAGGTGCTATCGGATTCATCTCCATCTGGTTTGTAACGAACCAATATGTCCTCTTCCTTAGTTACGCGCTCATCGGAGCGGCTTGGGCTGCCATGCTGGCATTGCCGTTCACAATCGTTACGAACGCCATCAAGGGCGGAAACATGGGCTATTATCTCGGCCTCTTCAACTGCACGATTTGCATTCCGCAGATCGTTGCAGCCCTTTGCGGAGGACTCCTCCTTAAATATTTATGCGCGCACGTACAAGCCGGAATGCTCGTTGTAGCTGGTGTGCTTCTTGTCCTCGGCGCTGCTTCGGTATTCCTTATCAAAGAAAAATAACAAACAATAATATCATTATGAAAAACAAATTACTTGTTTCTTTATTTGCAGTTGCGATAGCGTCATTCGCTTTCACTTCGTGCGAGACCAAGTCTAATGTGACAGATGTATGTTCCGACATGATCAAAGAGAGCATACATAGTGCTCCGCGCAGCCTTGTAAAAGTCGACAAACATGCCATGTCTATCGTAGAGTATGATTTCTGCGGTGGAGTGGACGACAATCGCTTGCTCTATCGCACTATCGCTTTCGGAGACGGCGTCTTCTCTCCTAAAAAAGTGGATACACTCCTTTATACCTACGGACAGTGGGGAGAGGGTAACACGGAGTATACGCTCAATGTTACGCCTAAAGAAGGAGAGCCTTTCACGCTGATCTACAGAGGCAATGCGTTCATTACTCCCGAAGGAAGAACTATCGGTGGAGAAGCGAACGACAATGTGGCTCGCGTGGAGAAATTGGAGAAGGTTACCAACTGCCTGCCCAATACCAAATGGGAAGGTATCTACAAAGGAGACTTCGTTCTCGATAGCGTGTTCCGCGATTCTATCCGTACAAGTTTTATCCCGCCTATGACCTTTATCACAGATACTATTCAGGTATTTGACAGAATGGATACCGTTTCTGCGGATACGACCTGTTATTTCGTCATTGAGTTCAACCGGGACGCTACTACTTTTGCTAATACCGGACATTACTATCGCAAAGAAGTGCGCTCCAAATATGATAAGAAATCCCGTACGTGTGATACGCTCTCTGTTAACGTGAAAGAGTATGATGGTAACTGGTTTATTGATGCTTTCACTTCGGACTCCAGATTCTCTATCGGATTCCTCAGCGCTACTCCGGGCGTCGTAGGTGATCCTATTGGTATCTCTAAATTCGTTATGAATGATGCCAGCAAGCCCGATGGCTTCTTGTATAATGGCGCTACGTTCAAACGCCTTCCTTAACCTGTTATATCAACGAATCTAAATAATACGCAACAATGAAAAAGACTAACTTTAATATATTCCGGACAATCTCCCTGGCATTCCTCTTAATGCTGGGCTCTGTTGCTGCTTTCGCTCAGATGACGGTAAACGGAACGGTCGTGGATGCGGCTAATGGAGAACCGGTTATCGGTGCTTCTATTCTCGAAATGGGCACTACCAACGGTACTATTACCGATTGGGATGGTAATTTTACACTCAATGTGAAGTCGGGGGCTACTCTCCAAATCTCTTATATGGGTTATAAGACTCAGGAACTGGCAGCTGCTCCGAATATGAGTGTCAAACTCGGTGAAGACTCCGAACTTCTGGACGAAGTAGTTGTAGTCGGATATGGTGTCGTTAAGAAAAACGATGCTACAGGATCCGTTACCGCTATCAAACCCGATGATATGAATAAAGGTCTGCAGACCAACGCTCAAGACATGATCCAGGGTAAGATTGCCGGTGTGAATATCTCTACCGATGGCGGTGTACCGGGTGGCGGTGCTACAATCCGTATTCGTGGTGGATCATCCCTTAACGCTTCCAACGACCCGTTGATTGTCATTGATGGTCTCGCCATGGATAATAATGGTATCCAGGGTGTTGCGAACCCGCTTTCGCTCGTTAACCCTGCGGATATTGAGACCTTCACAGTCCTTAAAGATGCTTCGGCTACCGCTATCTATGGTTCACGTGCTTCCAACGGTGTCATCCTTATTACGACCAAGAAAGGTAAAGCAGGACAGAAAATGAAAGTGAACTACGACGGTAACGTCAGCTTTGGTTCTGTGCTCAAGCACCTCCAGGTCTTCACAGGAGACGAACTTCGTGCGTACGCTACTGCAGCCGGACAATCCGCCATGGCAAATGCCTACCTCATGAACGATAACGTGGATTGGTTTAACCAAATCTATCGTACTGCTGTTTCTACCGACCATAACGTTTCGTTGATGGGTGGATTTAAGAACAAAGTGGTAGATATGCCTTATCGTGCTTCGGTTGGTTATACACTTAACAACGGTGCTGTCAAAGGCTCACAAATGCAGCGTGTAACCGCTTCTTTGAACCTCAACCCTTCATTCTTGGATAATCACCTGATCTTCAATATCAATGCCAAGGGAATGTATATCTATAATAGCTACGAACCCGGTATTGCCGGAGCATATCTGGATAAGGACCCGACCGCGCCGATTTATTCGACAGGTGACCTTACCAATATTTATGGAAATCCTATCCTCGCCGGTGAAGCGAACGGAAAATATTACTATCTCACCAAAACAGAATTGGATGAACACTGGGATGGCTTCTTCCAGCCGCTCGGTACATCTACTTCTGAACTGGGCCCGTACGATGATCCCAACTGGATGTACAGCTTGAAATCTGGTGCCAACCCGCTGGCACAGCTCAGACATCAGTCCAATACCTCTAATGCTGGCCAGTTCGTAGGAAACTTGGATGCTACTTATAAGGTACATGGCTTCGAAGATCTCGTCCTTCATGCGAACTTCGGTGCTGACTACTCCTTTGGTAAACAGACCAACGTAAACAATATGTTAGGTACCGCTAGCCACTATACCGGTTGGAATGGATATAACCAAAAGATGAAATATAACCTCCAGTTTAACTGCTATGCTCAATACGGGCATGACTGGGAAAAGGCGCAACAGCACTTCGACATTATGGCCGGTTATGAGTGGCAGCACTTCTATAACGAAGCCAAATGGGAAGGTAATGGTATCTACCCGATGACATACCAAGGTTCATCGGGCGTTCCCGGTGGTCCTGCTTACCCGTCTGTAGGACAGGGAAAGGGTGAAAACTTCCTCGTTTCTTTCTTCGGACGTCTAAACTGGATCGGTTGGAACCAAGTGATGGTTACTGCTACTGTCCGTGGTGATGGGTCGTCTCGCTTTGCGAAAGATCGTCGCTGGGGTGTATTCCCCTCTGTCGCTCTCGGTTGGAAGATCAAAGAGACCTTCATGAAAGATGTACACTGGCTCAATGACCTCAAACTCCGTCTCGGTTATGGTATTACCGGACAGCAGGATGGTATCGGCGACTACGCTTACATGCCGACATATACCCAGACTACGGGCCATACTTCCTACTATCCGGTAGGTGGTACTAACTATGCGAGTGAGGATTCTGAAACCAATATTGTTGATAGGGTAGTTGATGCAAATGGAAATGTACTCTATATCTCTGATCGTCCAAATGCCTTCAACCCCAACTTGACTTGGGAGAAGACGACGACCTACAATGCCGGTATCGATTTCGCGTTCTTGAACAACCGTATCTCCGGTTCTATCGATTATTACTTCCGTAACACCACCGACTTGCTTAATAATACCATCGTCCCGATGGGTACTAACTTCCGCAAACGTGTGATGTCGAACGTAGGTTCGCTCCAGAACCAGGGTGTTGAGTTCATGATCAATGCGGTCATCCTCGATTACGGCAAGCGCTTCAAATGGGATCTCGGTTACAACGTGACCTGGAACCAGAATAAGATTACCAAGATCAACGGTGAAGAGAACATGATTGATGGTTGGGGTTACGGTGGAGAAGGTCTCGGCGGTAAGTCCATTACCAAATTCGCAATCGGTTATGCTACCAATACCTTCTATCTCTATGAGTCACGCAAGGGCGTGCGTGATGATGGCTCGCAATACTGGTACATCATTGACCAGAACGGAGATGGCTCTATCGATGAGTTGGATAAGGTCTTCAAACACAACCCTGTAGCTCCGGTTACTATGGGCTTCCAGACTAAGTTCCAGTTCTATAACTTCGACCTCGGTCTCTCCTTCCGCGCAAATATCGGTAACTACGTATTTAATAACGTCGTATCTACGCGTCTCCAGAATGTGCCTATCGGTCAACTCGCTCGTGGCGGTTATTATACCAACCTGCCGGTGGATGTATTCAATACCTATTATGTGGATGGTTATAACAGAACGATCTATGATGAGACGGGCAAGACTATCATCGGTTCTGCAGATCCGAGTATTACCGACCGCTTCTTGGAGAACGCTTCGTTCCTCCGTTGCGATAACATCACGCTCGGTTACTCGTTCCAAAAGAACAAAATCTCCGGTCGTGCCTTCTGTACCGTTTCTAACCCGTTCGTAATTACCAAATACTCGGGACTCGATCCGGAAGTTGGTTTCGG
>JAGCFY010000143.1 GCA_017649845.1 Paludibacteraceae bacterium | reverse complement strand
GACAGCAGCGAGCATGACGTCTCGCTACGCTCCGCTGCCGGAATCTACTCCTTCATGGACAAGGAGAGATATAACATCACTATCGTCGTCTTTGACGGTAAGAAATGGCACACCGAGGACGGCGAACCCATCGACAAGAATGATTTTTCTTTTACGCGCGGGGGCGTGAAGCATACCTTCGATTTCGCGTATATCACTATCCACGGCACGCCGGGCGAGAACGGCATCCTGCAGGGATACCTCGATATGATCGGACTCCCGTACAGCTGTTGCGGCGTGCTCGCCGCTGCGCTGACATTCAATAAATATGCCTGCAACCACTATCTCTCCTATTTCGGTTTCCATATCGCCAACAGCCTTATGCTCCGCGCCGGACAGAAATGGCCGAACGCGCAGAAGATAGCCGACACGCTCGGACTGCCCTGTTTCATCAAATCGAACGTAGGCGGATCGTCCTTCGGTTGCACCAAAGTGAAAACCGTAGAGGACGTCTATCCCGCTATCGAACGGGCGTTCCAAGAAGGAGACGAAGTGATCTGCGAATCGTTCATGCAAGGCACGGAAGTGACCTGCGGAGTCTATAAAACTAAAGACAAAGCCGTGGCCTTCCCGATCACCGAAGTAGTGACGAAAAACGAATTCTTCGACTACGACGCCAAATACCGCGGACAGGTGGACGAGATCACGCCGGCACGCATACCCGATGCTGTACGCGATAAGATACAGGCCGAGACGCTGCGCCTCTACGACATCATCGGTGCGCAGGGTATCATCCGCGTCGACTGGATCATCACTAAGAAGCCTACCCCGACCCTCCCTGAAGGGAAGGAGAACGATCTCAACGACGTCCAACTCAACCTTCTGGAAGTGAACACAACGCCGGGCATGACCGCTACATCCTTCATCCCGCAACAGGTACGTGCCGCCGGACTCGACATCAAAGACGTACTCACAGATATTATTGAGAACAAATTATGATTGACATCAACAAAGCCATCGAATCCCTCAATTGGCAAAAAGAGCCGCGGGGACTGTACGAACCGATTGAATACACCCTCGCATCGGGCGGCAAACGTTTGCGCCCTACACTCGCTCTCACCGCTGCGGAAGTGATCATCAACGGAGGACTCATCAACGGTGATGCGATCGAGCAGACTCTCCCCGCAGCGCTCGCGCTCGAGGTGTTCCATAACTTCACGCTCCTCCACGACGATCTGATGGATCGCGCAGACTTGCGCCGCGGACAAGAGACCGTGCATGTCAAATGGAATGACAACACAGCCATCCTATCCGGCGACCAGATGCTCATCGAGGCATACAAGTTGCTGAGTGACGTGCCGGCAGACAAACTACCCAAAGTGCTCAAATGGTTCAACGAGATGGCTACCGGCATATGCGAGGGACAGCAGCTCGATGTCGATTTTGAACATATGAACCAGGTCTCCATCGACGACTACATGCGGATGATTGAACTCAAGACCTCCGTGCTGCTCGCCTACGCCATGAAAATAGGCGGTTACATCGCCGGAGCCAACGAGGCGCAGCAGGAAGCCCTCTATCAGTACGGACTCCATATCGGGCTCGCTTTCCAGATTCAGGATGACATACTCGATGTCTATGGCGACCCGAAGACCTTCGGCAAAGCTATCGGAGGAGACATCTGCTGCAACAAAAAGACCATCCTTCTGCTCACTGCCATGGAGACGACCGATGCAGAGAGCAAAGCGGAGTTGCTGCAATGGATGATGGCTTCCGATTGCAACGAACAGAAGATAGCCGCCGTGACGGAGATATACAACCGCCTCGGCGTGCGCGAAGCATGCGAAGCAGTCATGGAGCAACATACCTCCCTCGCACTCGCCCAACTCGACCGACTGCCGCAGAACGACGCTACAGAGCGACTGCGCCTCCTCGCAGAGAAACTCGTTACCAGAAAGAGTTAAATGAACAAATGGTAAATGATTAAATCGTAAATAACATCATGCCTTATCGTCGACTACCCAACACAGACCTCGCTCGCCTGCATGCCCTGCAAAACGCTATCCAGCGCGCGCAGACTGCTGACTATACCGAGCAAGTCATACCCTACAAAGTGCTAAGCGAAGCACAGCGGTTTCTTGTGTCTTTCGAAAACGTAGTGATGCAATCGAAAGACAACTACAAGACCTCTGTCAACGCCAACAAGCAATACCGACACATCGTGCAGAATGCGCGCATGTATATCTCCCATTTCATCCAGGTGCTCAACCTCTCTGTCATTCGCGGAGAAATAAAAAAAGAACAGAAACTGCTCTACGGACTCGATCCGCACCAGCATGTGGTGCCCGATCTCTCGACCGAAGAGTACCTGCTCGAGTGGGGACAGAAAATCATCGAAGGAGAGCAGAAGCGAATGGCTAACGGCGGTTTCCCGATTTACAACCCCGCTATCAACAAAGTGAAAGTGCATTATGACATCTTCTGCGAGCACCAGCGTCAGCACACCTTCCATATCCAGAATAGCGAACGCGTACACGGAGACCTGGAGCCGCTTAGAGCACAGGCCGACGAGATAATACTGAATATCTGGAATCTCGTAGAGGATTTCTATAAAGACGAACTACCCTATGCACGTATGATGAAATGCCAGCTATACGGCGTCATCTATTATTACCGCAAGGGCGAAAGAAAACTCTCAGCCGAGAGCGACCGAGAGCTAAAACGAATACAAGAGAGTCAGCCTACTATCCAATGGCTAACTGAGGAGTGACGATGCGATCCATCTTAGGCTCATTCCACATGTGAGGTATGTCGTGCTTCTTCAGCTGGAAAGCATAGCAGACACCTACCTTCTTGGCATGAAGCTGTTTGGAGAGGAACTTGTCGTAGTACCCGCCTCCGCGACCGATACGGTGACGATGCTGATCAAACACCACACCCGGCACAATGATCAAATCGATAGATCCCTTGTAGGTCTCGGTCTGAGGTTCAGGAACACCCAAACGACCCTTACGCATCATGTCCTCGCCGTCATAAGGACGAACCTCCATCGAGTGGCGATGGGTAACAGGTAACAAAAAAGTTTTTTCACCCGCATACTTGGTGAGCAACGGACGAAGGTCCACCTCATTATGTATCGGATAATAGAGCATCACGGTGCGGGCTTCACGGAAGGAAGACATCTGCTCTAACTGAGCGATGATCAATGCGGATTGCTCCGCTACCTGATCCTCCGTCATCATCCGGCGCTGTTGCTCCACAATAGCACGGAGAGCTCCCTGCTCGCGACGAATGCGAAACCAAGGAAACCACATCTTGAAATCGTGTATTTGAGACTCAAAAAGCATAATTATAATTGATGATTTTACCTTTGCGGCTGCAAAGGTACAACAAAAAAACGAAATGCGCAAATTTTTATACATATTTATAGGACTTGTCCTCATTTTTTTCACTTCCTGCGAGAGTTCAGGCACTACCACCGTGCCTTCTTCTGTAGCTAAACT
>JAGCFY010000142.1 GCA_017649845.1 Paludibacteraceae bacterium | reverse complement strand
CTGCAAAGGTACAACAAAATTTTGAAATATGCAACATTTTGCAAACTTTATTTGGCAAAATGCCGTTTTTTCGCGTTTTTATACCCCTATACTTGTGTATGTTGTAAAAATGTATTACCTTTGCGCACTTTTTGTTGCAAAGTGTTACAAAAATTACTAAATAACTAACATTATTAACAAAATTTATCGATTTATGAAGAAATTTTTCTCTCTTTTGTGCGCTCTTACTCTCATGGTAGGCGCTAGTGCAGTACCGCAGGTAAAGGTTCGCGGTGAGGTTAAACAAATGCCGGATGTACAGGTTCCTGCTCGTACTATCGGTCAGCGCATTGATCTGGGACGCTCTATGTTCCGTGCGCCTGCCGGAACGCCGGTGAGTGGTATTACGGCGGTGGACTGCTCTTTGTATCAGAATATTTGGTATATAGATGCTTATGATGCAAGTGATAATCTGAAAGCTGAGTTCGCTTTCTACAACGGTAAGGACGATCAGATCGCAGGTCAGTACACTGCTGACGGACAGTATGCATTGGTTGTCATCGTTCCTGCTGCCGGTGACACGGTTAAAGCAAGCGGTGTGTTTAATGTTGCATATGTATCTGAGGGGACCCAATATCCTATTTATCATATTACGGCAACGGATCTGACCGACAGCCTTAGCCGTACCTTTGATTTTGATTTCCAGCTTGAGATCTTTGCCTACGATTATGAGAAATATTTTTATGCTATGAATTATCCCGACTATTGCGGCCTCTATTTTGACTGCGACTATGAGATCGCTCTCCAGGACGCTCCGGTAGTTGTTACGGGGGACACGATAGAAGTGGCTATTAACGGCTTAAAGTGGATTGACAAGGTGGCAGATGCAGGTTGGTGGCAGATCTATGGCTACAGCGCAGACAGCACGTATTATGTTTCGTTCTCTAATGGCAATAGTGTAACGGTAGCTGCCGGTACATATGACTTCGCGGATATGGATCCGGATTACACCAAATTCTATATCGGTAATGATGAAGTTAAATTCGACAGCGGTGAAATTATCCTCAGCGAGAACCTGGACGGAACATACCACCTCGTAGCTACTATGCTTGCAAGAGACGGTAAGATTTATGTTCTGACGCTGGATAGCAAATTGCCTACTATTTCCGAGAATGTAATTACCTTGAGCTATAATGAAAATACCCGCTCGGTTGAGATAGCTACTACCAATGCGGACAACTATTTCATATATATCGAGTCGCAAGAGGACTATCTGGGGTACCAGGCTGACTATTCTCAAACTGCAGTAAACGCAGAGACGGATGATTGGATCTCTACGGTAGCATATTACGGCGTCTTGAGCGAATACACCTATAGCGGTAATCAGTCTATCGATGTCATTGAGTTCTTGGGTGCTTATGTTGCAACCGATGATTATGTAGCTTTGGCAGCTCCGGTAGATGGCAGCGATCGTAACGGCGACGCAAAACATCTCCTGTTCCATCTCAATTATCCGGAGGATATCGAGAATACCGACGCTCCGGCTCTGAAGGCTTCCAAGCGTCTCATTGACGGTCAGCTCATCATCGAGAAGAACGGCGTGAAATACAACGCACAGGGTGCCGCTATCAAGTAATTGATACACCCTGATTTATGCTAAAGCAGTCACTTCGGTGGCTGCTTTTCTATTTGGCTAAAAAAGATTAAATTTTCTAAAAAGTAGAACGGTCGTTGTTGAAAACTTTTTATTTTGGACAACTTTTTCGGTTTTTGAAAATCTTAAATCATTGAAAATAAACAAACTAACAAAAAGTTTTGGATAACTTTTTATAAATGTTAATAAATTTTGTTTGCAGAAAAGTAATTTTTTTTGCTCAAAATATTTGCGTATGTCGAAAATTTATAGTACTTTTGCATCGTTTTTCGGCTCGTAAGAAATTTTATACAATATAACAAGCATATTATGGAAACATACATTATCAAACGTGATGGTAAGAAAGAGTTATTCACCATCGACAAAATCAAAAATGCCATCTCAAAGGCATTCTTAGCTGTAGGTGCGTTTGCTACGGAGGAAGCCCTGACTTCTATCCTCTCGCACCTGCGAGTACATAACAACGCGACCGTAGAGGAGATCCAGAACCAGGTGGAGGTAGCGCTTATGGCGGAGGGGTATTATCAGGTAGCGAAGGCGTACATGTTGTATCGTCATCAGCATACCGAGGATCGCGACACGCAGCGTCGTCTGGATTTCATGATGAACTATGTGCAGGCATCCAATGCCGCCGAGGGTTCGAAATTCGACGCCAATGCTAACGTGGAGCACAAGAATATCGCTACGCTGATCGGTGAGCTGCCGAAGCAGGGTTTCATCCGTCTGAACCGCCGTCTGCTGACCGAGCGCATCAAAGAGATGTTCGGTAAGGAACTCGCCGACCGCTATATGACCCTGCTCAACCAGCACTTCATCTACAAGAACGACGAGACCAACCTCGCTAACTATTGCGCCTCGATCACGATGTATCCCTGGCTCATCGGCGGTACCAAGTCGATCGGAGGAAATGCTACGCCTCCTCATAACCTCAAGTCGTTCTGCGGCGGGTTCATCAACATGGTCTTCATGGTTTCCTCCATGCTCTCAGGCGCGTGCGCTACGCCCGAGTTCCTTATGTATATGAACTATTTCATCGAGCAGGAGTTCGGCGAGGACTACTATAAACGTGCTGACGAGGTAGTGGACCTGAGTAAGAAACGCCGTACGATCGACAAAGTGATCACCGACTATTTCCAGCAAGTCGTTTATTCGCTCAACCAGCCGTCCGGCGCACGTAATTTCCAGTCCGTTTTCTGGAATATCAGCTATTATGACCGCTATTATTTCCAGTCTCTGTTTGAGAACTTCCGTTTCCCGAACGGCGAGGCACCGCATTGGGACAGCCTGAACTGGTTGCAGAAGCGTTTCATGAACTGGTTCAACGACGAGCGCACCCGTTGCGTCCTCACTTTCCCGGTTGAGACCATGGCATTGCTGGCGGACAACGGAGATATCAAGGACAAAGAGTACGGCGATTTCACGGCAGAGATGTACGCAAAGGGCCACTCGTTCTTCACCTATGTATCCGATAACGCCGACAGTCTCTCGTCCTGCTGCCGTCTGCGTAATGCTATCACCGACAACAGCTTCAGTTACACCCTCGGCGCCGGAGGTATCTCCACGGGTTCGAAATCCGTGCTGACGATCAACCTCAACCGCGCTATCCAGTACGCCGTACGCAACAATATTCCGTATCAGGCTTATATCGAGGAGGTGGTAGATCTGATGCACAAGGTGCAATTAGCGTACAACGAGAACCTCAAATCGCTGCAGGAGAAAGGCATGCTGCCGCTCTTCGACGCCGGCTATATCAATATCGGCCGTCAGTACCTTACTATCGGCGTCAACGGTCTGGTTGAGGCGGCTGAGTTCCTCGGTCTGGAGATCAAAGATACGCCGGAGTATGCGCATTTCGTTCAAGATGTGCTCGGTATCATCGAGAAGAAGAACAAAGAGTACCGCACCAAAGATGTGATGTTCAACTGCGAAATGATCCCGGCGGAGAACGTAGGCGTCAAGCATGCTAAATGGGACCGCGAGGACGGCTATGTTGTTCCGCGCGACTGCTATAACAGCTATTTCTACAAGGTAGAAGATACCTCGCTCAATGTCCTCGATCGCTTCCGTCTCCACGGACGCAAGTATATCGAGCACCTCACCGGTGGTTCGGCTCTCCATTGCAACCTGGAGGAGCACCTGAGCCAGGAGCAATACCGTCAGTTGCTGCGCGTAGCGGCTATCGAGGGTTGTAACTATTTCACCTTCAATATCCCGAACACGGTCTGCAATGACTGCGGTCATATCGATAAACGCTACCTCAAGGAGTGCCCGCATTGCCATTCGAAGAACGTGGACTACCTCACGCGTGTCATCGGATATATGAAACGTGTGTCTAATTTCTCGGAGGCACGCCAGAAAGAGGCGGCTCAGCGCTACTACGCAGAGAAGGAGAAAGCACCGGCATGCTAAAGGTAGCATCCTTCGACATCGTTTTTCAGGAGATTCCCGGGGAGGTGACGCTTGCGCTCAACCTCTCCGGGTGTCCTTGTCATTGCCCGGGTTGCCATAGTCAGCACCTGTGGGAAGATATAGGCGAGGAAATGAATGCCGAACTCCTGTCCGGACTCCTCGACCGCTACGGCTCGATGATCACCTGCGTTGCCTTCATGGGCGGCGACCAGGCTCCGGAAGAAGTAGCACAATGGGCGGAGTATGTGAAGAGAATCAGGAATCAGGAATCAGGAATCAAGACCGCCTGGTACTCCGGGCGGATGAATATGCCGTCCGTAGCCGGCCCGTTTGACTACGTCAAGATCGGTCCGTATATCGAGAGTTTGGGAGGCCTGAAGAGCGAGAAAACGAACCAGCGTCTCTACAAGCGGGTAGGGGATGAATGGCAGGATATAACCTCTGTTTTCCGGAAAAATCGCTTCGAATAGAGTCTAAATTATTACTTTTTTGCAAAATTATTGCTCAAAAATTTGCGTATGTCAAAAAAAAGCAGTACTTTTGCACCCGCTTTCGAAAAATCGAAGGCGACATGGTGGTCATAGCTCAGTTGGCAGAGCATCGGATTGTGGTTCCGAGTGTCGTGGGGAGGCTAAGCCAAAAACTCTAATCCGCAGTAACTTAACAGGTTACGGCGGATTTTCGGTTAAAGTGTCCCGAAAATGTCCCGAAAATTTGATTAAAAAATTCGGGCAAAAAAACGAGCAAAAGCACTAAAAATATCTGACATCGTAACTCTGTTTTCGGCAAAGAAAATGGAGAAAAAAAAATGTCATCTCTTAGTCAATTTTCACCGCTCTTTGCGGGCTATGCCCCGGCGGTAGTGAAGCACATTGCGACCGGTTGGGTCATTGAGTATTACGTAGCCAATCCGTTCACCCAAACTTTAGAGCGTCGCAAGTTCCGGTTAAACAATCTGCGCAAGCGTTGTCG
>JAGCFY010000141.1 GCA_017649845.1 Paludibacteraceae bacterium | reverse complement strand
CCTCTATGATGCATACCTCTCGCTTCGTCATAGGATGGGGGCTGAAATGGTGCATCGACGCCAGCGCAAATCGACCATGTGCATCGAGGTCATTTTTTATACCGATAATTTCATGATTGTTATTGGCCGCCTCAATACGCTCAAAGATGCAGAGAAATGCGGTTTTTGGATCATGTGTCGGCCGCAAACGAAAAAAGGACATACAATCTACAAAGGACATCCGGTTTTCCAACTCTTCCTGACGCCGGTACATCCTAAAAAACAACGCGAAAGAAATACAACTATTACGTCTCTTGACCAACCTGCTGTGCAAGCACTTATGGCCTGATTTTATTAAATTATTGCCCAAAAAATTTGCACAAGTCGAAAAAAATCAGTACCTTTGCACAAAATTTAACAATTTATAATCATATCGTGAAAAATATCGTAGTTCGTTTTTGTGGAGATTCGGGCGACGGAATGCAGTTGACGGGCAATATGTTTGCCCAGTTGGGCGCCGAATTAGGCCATGAGATCTCTACCTTGCCGGATTTCCCGGCTGAAATTAGAGCGCCGCAAGGTACATTGGGCGGTGTCAGTGGTTTTCAAGTAGAATTAGGAAGTGAGGTTTATACGCCGGGCGATAAGGCCGACGTGATTGTGGCGATGAATGCTGCGGCGTTGAAGGTGTGTACCTTAGGCTCGCATTTCAATCATCCTCAGGCGCATTTTGACGATGAGTTCGCGCTCTATCACCGTCACGCTATCGTGATTGTTGATACAGATTCGTTGAGTGACAAGGATCTTGAGAAAGCACAGTATCACACCGAGAATCCCTTCACGGAATTAGGCATACCGGAGTCTGTGCAGATCGTCCCGGTAGCATTGACAACTCTGACCAAAGAAGCACTCAAGGAGAGCGGCATGGACAACAAATCCGTCCTCAAATGCCGCAATATGTTCGCTTTGGGTCTGATTTACTGGCTCTTTGACGAACCGATGGAGAAAGCCATTCATCTCCTGGAAGATAAATTCAAGAAAAAACCGGCTCTTATTACGCCGAACACCAAGGTGATGGTCGATGGTTATAACTACGGTTGCAACTTGGCTTTGAATATCTCGCAGATCCATCTGGATGGCGCTCCGAACGAGGCGCACGGCACCTATACTTCTATAGCCGGTAATAAAGCCACAGCTTGGGGACTCATTGCCGCGGCTCAGAAAGCCGGCAAGCATTTGTTCCTCGGTTCATATCCTATTACCCCTGCTACAGATATTTTGCATGAACTGGCAGCGCGCAAGGACATGAATGTGATGGCGATACAGGCGGAAGACGAGATAGCCGGAATTTGCACGGCTATCGGTGCGGCTTTTGCCGGCGACCTCGCTTGTACGACTACTTCCGGACCGGGTTTGAGTCTCAAATCGGAGGCATTAGGTCTGGCTGTGATGGCGGAACTGCCGCTTGTTGTAGTGGATGTGCAGCGTGGCGGACCTTCAACAGGTCTGCCGACTAAAACCGAACAAACCGACCTTCTGCAGGCACTCTACGGCCGTAATGGCGAGTGTCCCGCAGTGGTTTTAGCCGCTTCCAGCAGTGCCAATTGCTTTGATTTTGCGTACGAAGCTTGTAAGATTGCGCTCGAGAACATGACGCCGGTTGTTTTGATGACAGACACCTATTTGGCTAACGGTACAGCCCTCTGGAGGATACCGAAGTTGGCGGAACTGCCGGATATCCATCCGCAGAGTGTGCCTGAGGAGTTGAAAGGGCATTATAACCCTGCGCTGCGCGATGAACGCGGTGTGCGCTACTGGGCTTTCCCGGGAATGGAAGGGTTTGAACATCGTAACATCGGTCTGGATCGTGACGCAGAACGTGGCACCATCTCCACAAATCCGGAGAACCATGAGAAGATGGTTCGTGCCCGCCAGGCTAAAATAGCGCAGATAGCAGAGAGAATACCTAATCTGCAAATCATTAAATCTGCAAATCCTCAAATGAGCGAAACACTCCTCGTCGGCTGGGGTAGTACGGAAGGCCATTTGCATGCTGCAGCGAATGAGTTAGGGTGCGATCTCGCGCAGTTCAACTATATTTGTCCGCTGCCTAAGAACACACATGAGGTGCTCAGCCGCTATAAACGCATTGTTGTGTGCGAGTTGAATACGGGGCAGTTTGCTACCTATCTGCGAGCGCAGTTCCCCGAATTACCGATAGAGCAATATAATGAGATTCAAGGGCAACCCTTTGCTGTGGAACGTATTGTTAATTATGTTAAAAAATAAGAATTATGGAAGCTTCTCAATTTAAATCTGATCAATACGTACGTTTCTGCCCGGGATGCGGCGATCACGCCATCTGCATGGCGCTGCAAAAAGCCATGGCGCAAATAGGTATTCCTACCCACCAAGTGGCTGTTATCTCCGGTATCGGCTGTTCAAGCCGTATGCCGCACTATCTCAATACCTACGGTTTTAATACCATCCACGGTCGTGGCGGCGCAGTAGCTACCGGAGTCAAAACGAGCCATCCGGAACTCACCGTTTGGCAGATGTCCGGCGATGGAGATTGTTTTGCTATCGGCGGAAACCATTTTATTCATGAGATCCGGCGAAATGTGGACCTCAATGTCTGTGTGTTCAATAACCGAATCTATGGTCTGACCAAAGGTCAGTATAGCCCGACGAGCCCGAAAGGTTTTGTATCCAAATCATCGCCTTTCGGTACCGCGGAACGGCCGTTTATTCCGGCTCAGTTGGTATTAGGCGCTCGCGGTACATTCTATGCTAGGACGCTTGACGTGGATATGCCTACGACCGTTGATTGCCTGGTTGCTGCCCAGCAGCATAAAGGCTGTTCAATTGTGGAATGTCTCGTTAACTGCGTGATTTTCAATAACGGAACCCACGCGTGGATTGCCGATCGCGAGCAGCGCGCGGAACATTCTATCATTCTCCGTCATGGCGAAAAAATGATCTTCGGTAAGAATAATGACAAAGGTCTGGCGGTAGAGATAGATCCTGTTTCGTTTGTACCGAAAATCATTGTGGTACCGGCTGACGACCCGCGTGTGTTGACGCACGATGCTCATCAACCGGACCCGACATTACATCGCCTCCTTGCTCTCATGGGGCAAGATCGTATCGAGAATGTCAACGCTGTAGTGGAAAACGAACTGCCTATTGCTCTTGGTGTGATCCGCAATGTAGAGGAAGAGACTTATGATCAAGCGGTGAACGGGCAAATAGCAGCAGTGCGAGAGCAAGCGAAAGCCAAGACCTTCGATGAACTGACAGCTACTTTGGAGAGCTGGGAAATGTAAAAAAGAAGCGACCTTTACGGGTCGCTTTCTTTTTGTGATGCATTCTATCTGTTAAGCTTCTGCTTGTGGAGCCTCTACTGGTTGAGCCTCTGCTTGTTTGGCTTCGTATTCAGCTTTGACGTCCTCGTAGAAATGAGCGTAAGTGGCTGTCAAATAAGGAGTTAACCAAAGCAGACCGATGCCGAGTGTCAAAATACAAAGCAAGCTCCAGCCGATGAAGGTCAGTTCCAGAACGAACAACTGCCATTTATGACCGCGCATCATCATTCGGCTTGTGCGCAGTACCTCGCGTACGCCTAATTCTTTGTAGTCACGGATGACAAACGGTACCATAGCATAAGCCAGACCTAAGATGATAGCGCCGATGAGGAGAGTAGGAAGAACAATCAAAGCTACTAAAACACCTACCAGCAGACCGCTCAGCACATATTTCGACCAGTTAGCGGCGAAATCTTTGAAGAGCGCTGCGAAATAACTATCCTCCAATTCCTCGCGGCGGGCATATGCCAGACACAAGTTATAGAAGGCATAAGAAAGCGGTACGGTGATTAACCATGTTACCAATAAACTACACGAACTACCGGACAAAGCGAGCCACGGTATCTCAGCTAAAGTGCCAATATAATTCGGCGTAACGAAGACAACTGAGATAAATGACAATACCAGCATCAGTAATGCCATCTCGTTCCAATGACCTTTCAAGGTCTCACGCGCTTGAGCGCGATACTCTGAGTACATTTTCATAATCTAAAAACTTTAAACATTATAAATAAATAGGTCTTTGCCCTTTAAACTACCTGTATTTGCTCTCGTCGCAATCGCCCAAAAGCGAGAGGTACGATTCATAGCGGCTGACGGCTATCTCGCCTTTAATCACTGCTTCCTGTACGGCGCAGCCTGGCTCGGATGTGTGCGTGCAGTTGCCAAAACGGCAATTCCTACCAATACGGAAAATCTCCGGAAAATAATGGCTCACCTCTTCTTTGGTCATATCTACTGAACCGAATCCCTTGATGCCCGGTGTATCGATAATAGCCCCATCCGGCAAAAAATACATCTCCGAGAAAGTCGTCGTATGCATGCCTTTGTCGTGCGCGTCGGAT
>JAGCFY010000018.1 GCA_017649845.1 Paludibacteraceae bacterium | reverse complement strand
CGGCATTATGGGTAATCCCGCTGTCGAAGGAAAGGACTTTAAGGTGCAAATGGCAGATCTTGGTGCTACTGTAAGATATTATTGCGACGATTCATATTTTACAATCACAGTTGCAGGTGAGGATGAGAATATGAATAAGATTATGAACCTCGTGAACCGCCAGCTTCTCATGCCGTACCTCGAGCAGAAACAATTGGATAACCTCAAGGGTGGTGAGTTCTTCTCGCGTTTAAGCCGCCAGAAACGTACGGCTGTGCAGAAGTCTGCATTGCTGCAATATGCGCTCTATGGCAAGAAATCCGCTTACCTTGACGAGGTGAAGTTCATTGATATATGGAATCTCGATGGTGTTCAGGTACAACGCTTGATTGCTTCGGCTCGTACTTATGCTCTGGATGTGTTCTATTGCGGTACACTGCCGAAGGATAAACTGATTTCTGAGCTGCCATTGACGGAAGGAATGCGTCCGTCAAAGTCACCGTACATCAAGGATCGTGTGGCATATGACAAACCGACCATCCTCTTCTTGCCGAACAGCAATGTACAGCAGGCTGACCTCTATTTCTACATTAACGGTCGTCCGTATGATATCGCTTCGGATGTACAGTCGGATGCCTTCAACCAGTATATGTCCGGCGGTTTCACCGGTCTCATTATGTATGAGATTCGTGAGAAGCGCTCGATGGCTTATACTGCTTATGGCGTTGACGCTACGCCGGTTCTTCCGGGTAAGGATTGCTATTTCTACGGTTACGTAGGTACGCAGAGCGATAAGGTGGCAGAGGCTATCAGCACCTATATGGATATTCTGACCGATATGCCGAAAGACTCGACGAACTTCGAGGCTCTCCGTGCGGCACTCAAGCAGGCAGGACAGACCGCTAAACCGTCGATGCGTGGCAAAGCAAGCACCTATGAACACTGGCAGCGTATCGGTTATAAAGAGGACCCCGCAAAAGTGAATGCGGAGGCTATCGATGCACTGACATTCAATGATATAGAGAAATTCTACGAGGAGAATATCAAGGGCAAACCGGTGACCATCATCCTGATGGGTGACCCGAAGAAAATCGACCTGAAGGCTATTCAGTCCAAGGTAGGTTGCAAGGTAACCAAACTCACGCCGGGCAAACTCTTCAACTCGGTAGATGAATTGTATGACGCAGTCATGTGATCATAAAAGCGGATTTGTCAACATTGTGGGTAATCCCAATGTTGGCAAATCTACGCTTATGAATGCGTTGGTGGGCGAGCGCCTCTCGATCATCACATCGAAGGCGCAGACTACCCGTCATCGTATCATGGGTATCGTTAATGGCGAGGATTTCCAGATGGTCTATTCCGACACTCCGGGAGTCCTCTCGCCTAACTATCAGCTGCAGCGCCAGATGCTTGAGTTCTCGCGCTCGGCGCTCGTGGATGCGGATGTGCTGCTGTATGTGACGGATGTGAACGATAATCCGGACCGCAATGCTGATTTCCTTACGAAAGTGAAGAATATGGCAGCGGCAGGCACTCGCGTCTTCCTTGTTATCAATAAGATAGACCTTACTACCCAAGAGACCTTGGAGCGACTCGTCGAGTTCTGGCATACCCAATTGCCCGAAGCCGAAGTGTTCCCTATCTCTGCGCAAGAGCGTTTCGGCGTGGCGCAACTATTCGATGCTATCAAAGATGCACTGCCTGTCGGACCGCCTTTCTTCCCAAAAGACCAACTGACGGACAAGTCCGAGCGATTCTTCGTCAACGAGATCATTCGCGAGAAGATACTGCTCAACTACGACAAGGAGATTCCGTATTCCGTGGAGGTGGAAGTAGAGTCGTTCCAGGAAGAAGAGAACCTCATCCGTATATCCGCGGTCATCTATTGCGAACGTGACAGCCAGAAAGGTATCATCATCGGCAAAGCCGGCGCTGCCCTTAAGAGAGTAGGGTCGCAAGCGCGCAAGGATATAGAGGACTTCCTACAGAAACAGGTCTTCTTGCAACTCTTCGTCAAAGTGGACCGCGACTGGCGCTCCAATACCGGAAGACTCAAGCACTACGGATACGATTTGACTTGATTACAACAATACCATGAAAATACAATTCTTAGGCGCTACGCGCGAAGTGACAGGCAGCAAACACCTGATAACTACCGATTCCGGACACACTATTCTTTTGGATTGCGGTATGTATCAAGGCAAAGGTATGGAGACCGATGCCGATAATAGGGATCTGGGTTTTGATCCCGCTCAACTGGACTGCGTTGTTCTTTCGCATGCGCATATCGACCACTCCGGACTGATCCCGTATATTGTGAAGATGGGCTTTAAGGGCGATATCTATTGTACGCCTGCCACCCGTGACCTATGCGCTCTGATGCTGACCGATACGGCTTTTATTCAAGAGCAGGATGTGCGGACCTACAATAAGAAAATCGACAAGCAGAACCCGCATAAGGAGAAAGGCAAGAAATATAAAATCGAACCACTCTATAGCCAAAATGACGTCAATCGCGCCATGAAGCACTTCGTGACCTATTGTTATGACCGGCGATTCAGGCTTTTTGATGACGTGCTGCTGACGTTTACCAATTCCGGGCATATGTTAGGTGGTGCTATCTGTAGCCTCGAGATATATGAGAATGACGAGACCGGACAAAAACGATGGAAACGCTTGGCTTATACCGGCGATATCGGTCGTCCGCACTGCCATATCCTTCCTTCGCCGATGCTCTTCCCGCAGTGCGATTATCTGATCTGCGAATCCACCTACGGCGACAGACTGCATGACGACCCGATGGTGACGGAGGAGCAACTGCTTGGCGTTGTGGAAGATACGTGCGTCTATCGCAAAGGAAAACTACTCATTCCTTCTTTCTCTGTAGGCAGAACGCAAGAGATCGTTTATGAGTTGAATCAACTCTATAACGATGGCCGTCTGCCACATATACCGGTGTATGTCGATTCGCCGATGTCCACCAATGCTACTCAGATTTTCCGTATGTATCCGGATGAGTTGTCCGATGAGGTGCGTGATACGCTGCAGTTTGATCCGGATCCGTTCGGTTTCAATACGCTCCGTTATATCACCGATATTCGCGAGTCCAAGGCATTGAATCATAAGGAGGAACCCTGTATCATCATCTCCGCCAGCGGTATGTTGGAGGCCGGACGTATCAAACATCATGTTGCCAATCATATCTCCGATCCGCGTTGTACCATCCTTATAGTAGGTTACTGCGAGCCGACAACACTGGGTGCCCGGATTCAGGAACCCGGACTAAAATGGATTTCCATCTTTGGTCTCGACCGCCGTATCAAAGCGCAGATAACGAAGATAGAGGGTTATAGCGGACATGGCGACTATAAAGAGATGATTGATTATCTAACGCGCAGTCTGCAGATAGAAGGCGTTAAGCGTACGTTTATTGTGCATGGCGATCTCTCTGCTGCAGAGGCATACAAGGATCATTTACATGATGCCGGTTTCCGCAATATCTCTATTCCTGAGAAACATGAGACTGTGGAACTATAGCGCGCATGCGTGAGCGCGCGCGTTCATTATATTACGTGCGTATATAGGCTCTTTTCTTTAGAAGAGGGCTTTTTTGATGCAATTTTTCCGCTTTATGCCCAAAATCATGAATTTGACGAAAAAAACTATTGCTGATTATCAGGCACTTACAAAGAAAATGCAAAAAAAATGCAATAATATTTGGTCATGTCAAAAAAAAGCAGTAATTTTGCAGTCGCTTTCGCTCTAAAAATGGGGTGTGCCCCAAGAGCCTAAGTAATGATCTTTGAAAAGATGTCTATTCATAACAAGATTGTAGTACAAGAACTGAGGTTCATGGCTTCGGCTATGGATCATTTGAGGTTCCCGAAAAATTCTACACTTGATAAATCGGTTATTCTGAGCTATCTTATAAATTTCTTTTTACAACGAAGAGTT
>JAGCFY010000140.1 GCA_017649845.1 Paludibacteraceae bacterium | reverse complement strand
TACCTTGCGCACCGCCGGTAACGACGGCTATTTTATTCTTGAAATCCATATCTTTGCTATTTAATGCCCGCGGACAAACTGCCCTTCGGGTTAGTACTCAAGGAAGCAGCTGTCATCCTGCTGCTCCTCATCTATCGCTTGCTGCTGTTGTGCTATGTACTCGTTGTAGGTCATTAGTCTAATTACTTACTCTATGTATGCCACATAACTTCCGCGGACACATTTCCATGTGCCGTTGTTGAGTAGTGTGACCTGATCGCCATAAACGCCGTCAATCTTGTCGCCGTCCCGGTTACAGCCATACCAATAAGAGCCTTGTTTGATAAGCCAACAGCCATTGAAGCAGAGATGAGGCGCTTCGTACGAATAAAAATCCACTTTGTGCCCCGAACAATGATACACGTCCCAGTAGCCGGAACTGCGCAGCACCGTCACATACCCCCACGGATAATACAAAATCTCCTTGCCGTAGATGCCGTCCACCAAGTCGCCGTCTTCGTCCGCGAGATACCATGTACTGCCGCGACGAACGCGGTAATAGCCGTTGTAAAGGACGTTGATCTCGTTGCCGTAGAGGATGGAATAGCCGTTGCGGTATATATATACCGTTCTGCCAGAGATGCGCACCTGGCAGCCGTTACGCAGGTCCTGGTAATGCTCCGTGCAATACTCCGGTCTGCGCGTGGTCATCTCGTAGTCCGTATCTTCGAACCACAAGTCATACTTGTCCGACACGACATACTGCGCCTGCATCATCAGGCTGGTCATTACTATAAAAAGGGAGAGTAAAGAGCGCTTCATAAGGCATTGTTTTTTTTGATGGTGAAACATTATTTCCCTTATTTGAACAATAACTATGCCATTCTAATAACTCACGATGGCTCCGATCGGGGCATCCAACAGGCGGGTGCTATGTTTGGCGGCAATATGTTGCGCCACGCTGTCCGGTTCGTACCACGGGTGCAAGGCCAGCGAGTACTTGTCGTGATGAACGGTAAAGACCTGTTCGGCTTGCAAGTCGAGGATGGTTTTTTCGAGGTCTTCGGGCATGGTATGGATATATCTCCAATTAGTGTTATACTGTCCGTTTTCCAGGAAAGCGAGGTCGATGGATCCGAACCGCTCATGTATCTCCTTAAAACGCTTGTCATACCCGCCGTCGCCGCCGATATAGACCTTTCGTCCAGCGTCTTCTATCAGGAAGGAAGCCCAAAGCGTCTGATTGCGGCGTCCTAAGAGCCTATTGGAGAAATGGCGGGACGGGAGGCAAGTAATTGAAAATTGAGAATCGGGAATGGAGAATTTGCCATACCAGTCCATCTCTGTTATCCGGTCATCGGAATAATGCCAATACCGCAGGTAATCGGCTATGCCGAGCGGACAGAAGACATGTTTGACTTTCGTACGAATATCCCGGAGTGTCGCGTAATCCATGTGGTCCCAATGTTCGTGCGTGATGATAAGCACATCGATCTCCGGCAGGTCTTCCGGGCGGTAGATATCGGTTCCGGAGAAGGCCTTGAGCATGAGCGAAGCAGGAAACTCCGGTTTCAGGGCAGGATCCACGAGGACGCGCTTGCCATGCAAACAGAACAGATACGATGAATGTCCGAACCACACCAGCCAGTCGCTATCGGTCGGCAGGGCTTTCAAATCCGTTTTGAAGGCCGGCATCGGTTCTTGCGGTATGCGGAGCGAGTCTTTGTTAGCGAGGAAACGCCACAAAGTACCGGGCGCACTCGCTGTATCACCGGTGAACTGCGGCGTCGGTTCCTGGTTTTGGAACATGCCGTCGTAGTAGTTCGGCGAAGCTTGTATGCACTCCGTTGAACGATGTCGCCAGAGCCCGAAAGCCGGATGCGACAGTATAGCCAGCCCTATTCCGGCAAGCAAAAGGATAAGTATTCTTAATGCCCACATACAATAGCCTATTTATCAAACACTTGCCGGAAAAAGTCCACGGCATACCGAACGACCTTTTTGCGACGGGTAGTGATGGTATGATTGACGCCTGGAATGACGCGAAGCGCAGCGCGGTCACCGTAAGTCTCCAAATATTTCTCGCTACACCAGAGCGGCACTATCTTGTCTTTGTCGCCGTGCAACAGCAACACCGGCCCCTGATACGCAGCGGCGGTTCCGAAGATATCGAGTTGCTGCGTGGTCAACAGGTACTCCCGGCCGAGTTTCATCACTCCCCAGCAGCGGATATACTCCGGCGGGTTCTGCGGGTCAAAACGTGCATTGAAGAACTTGCCTCCCTGACAGGCCTCTTTGATAACCGAACCCGGAGCTACCAGCACAACACCTGCAGGTTCTTGTTGTTCTGCAGCCAGACGTCCGGCTGTCATGGAAGCAATTACGCCGCCTTGCGAGTGACCGAGTAAACCCACCCGGCTCACATACGGCAGCGACTGCACGTAGTCCCACACGGCGCGCGCGTCCGTCAGTTCTTTCTCAATGGTCATGTCTTGCATGCGTCCCTCGCTTTTGCCGTGACCATTAAAATCAAGGCGGATAGAAGCAATTCCCACTTCAGCGAGACCTTTGGCAAAAGAGGGAATAGGTATTAAATCTTTGCTAGCAAAGATGCCGTGCATCAGAATAACCATCGGCACTTGGTCAGTAGCAGGATCAAAGTCTTTGGGTAAGGTAAGCGTACAAGCTATCTTCCCCTGAGGTCCGGCAAGATCAATCTTCTGTTCATTGCGGGTGCATGCCTGCAATGGCATGAACTGCATGAGTAGCGATACTATTGCCAAGATGTTTTGTCTCATCATAGTTGCACGGAGTTTTTTTATAATTGCGGATACGCTTGGCAATAATAGGGATATATTAAAGTTTTGCTACTAAGTCCATGATTTTCTGCTTTGTAGCCTCTGTTTTCTGCTCGTCGATTTTGGCGGTTATGACGCCCATGTTCTCGGCATGCCAGTAGTTGCAGAGGTCGCGGAACTCAGCCGTCGCGCCGTCATACACACCCGGCGAATAAGAGGACATCAGAAGCGCCATCTTCTTCACCTTAGCCGGCGCATTGACGCAGTACATTCGCTGGATAGGCGCATAGAGTTGTGCGCTGAGCGTGAAATAATAGATCGGAGCAGCGAGGACCAGCACTTCGGCTTCCGCCATGAGCGGATAGAGTTCCTGCATATCATCCTTCTGGATGCAGGCTCCGTTGCCCTTACCATGACAATATTCGCATGCCAAGCAGCCAGCGATATGCTTGTGTGCTACATTGACAAGCGTCACGTTATGACCTGCAGCCTCGGCTGCGTTCTTGTACTCTTCCGCCATCCAGGCAGTGTTACCATTCGCTCTCGGCGAACCTTGAAGAATAAGAATGTTCATATTTTTGGTGTGTGTATAGTATATCGAATCACGCAGTAATCACGCTCTAATCACGCTCTAATCACCCAATAGCATCCCTCTGCAAGCCTTATTTTACGGGCGTTCGCAGCCGATTCACGGCAGTCTGCCGTAGTCGGTCCATTCGCCGAAGGTTTTTCCTTTTTGGGTCTCGGCGATAAGATGAGACAGTGCTTTTCTGTAGGTCTGCGGATTGCGTGTTTTATAGAAAGTGATATTATACGCGCGAACACGTTGGTAGAGCGGAGGGAAAGACCGGAAAGCGGACCATACACGTGCCTGTTTGAGTTCAGCCACCAAAGCCGGATCTATGCGGAAACTGCGTGCTCCCATAGGCGGTAAAACCTGTCGGCCGGCATCGGTCATAAGTCCGAGCCGCTCCAGTCTTCGCACGCGTTCTTTATTCAGTTCCGTCCACGGGCTATTTTTTCTTCGGGGAGAGAAACGCTGCAGCTGCATGCCGTCCAAAGAGCGGGCGCTGCTATCTATCCACCCGAAACAGAGTGCCTCTTCCACCGCATCAAGATACCAGAACGCACTGTCATCAGTCGGACGACCGCGTTTAACGGCCACCCAGCACTCAGAAGCAGTAGCATGATTTGTCTCCAGCCATGCACGAAAATCCTGACGGTTTTGGATGCGCAAAATACTTTCCGGTGTTACTCGCTGTGTCATGATAAAGGGTGCGGTGTACAGCAATTTATTCGACGGTACAAAATTACTATTATTTTTTGGAATATGCAAACTGCGATTGCAAAAAAAATAATTTTTACACTTTTATGCATAATTATTTGCATAAATGCAAAAAAAAGCGTAACTTTGCGGGCTATTTTGAAAATTAACGCATAAAAAATACAAACACTATGAGTAAAGTTACAGTAGTAGGCGCAGGAAACGTAGGTGCTACGTGCGCAAATGTGTTGGCCGTAAATGAGGTAGCCAACGAAGTATGTCTGATCGATATCAAAGAGGGTTTTGCGGAAGGCAAAGCCATGGATATCATGCAAACGGCTCAGTTGATGGGCTTCGACACCGTAGTGACCGGTGTAACCAACGACTACAGCAAGACCAGCGGTAGTGACGTAGTGATCATCACGAGCGGTCTGCCTCGTAAACCGGGAATGACGCGTGAGGAGCTGATCGGCGTGAATGCAGGTATCGTAAAGAGCGTTTGCGACCAGGTACTGAAATACAGCCCGAATGCTATTTTGGTAGTAGTATCTAACCCGATGGATACGATGGCATATCTGACGCTGCATGCTCTGGGTCTGCCGCGCAACCGCGTGATCGGTATGGGTGGCGCTCTGGACAGCGCACGTCTGAAATACTTCCTGAGCCAGGCTCTGAAATGCAACGCCAACGACGTAGACGGTTTCGTGATCGGTGGTCACGGCGATACGACGATGATTCCGTTGACGAGCTACACGACCTACAAAGGTATCAACGTAAGCGAGTTCCTGAGTGCTGAAGAGTTGGAAAACGTAGTAAAGAGCACGATGGTAGGCGGTGCTACGCTGACCGGTCTACTGGGCACGAGTGCATGGATGGCTCCGGGTGCAGCAGCTGCTTCGGTAGCAGAGGCCATCATCAAGGACCAGAAGAAGATGATCCCGTGTTCGGCAGCTCTCGAAGGCGAGTACGGCATGAAGGACATCACGATCGGTGTACCTTGTATCATCGGTAAGAACGGTATCGAGAAGATCCTTGAGTGGAACATCAGCGAGGAAGAGCGCGCT
>JAGCFY010000139.1 GCA_017649845.1 Paludibacteraceae bacterium | reverse complement strand
GATAGGCAGCGTAGCTATTTGCGGCTCGCAAGCGCAGCCGCAAGCTTTCGACTTTTGACTTTCGACTTTTATCTTCTTCCCTGCTTTCTCGGTGAAGTTCGGGAACTGGTTCGAGCCAAGGAGCACCTCTTTGCGTTTGGCTACGTCGCCCAGACGCGCTTTGAGGTTCGTTGCCATGTGCTCTTGCACCTTGCCCTCGCTGACCATCTGGTACATGCCGCCGGCCTCCTGAATGGCGAGGAACTGCTTCCATGCCTCGGCTGCGATAGACGCCGTCAGGTTCTCGAGGTAGTACGAACCCGCTGCGGGGTCAACGACCTTGTCGAAATGTGCCTCTTCCTTGAGCAACAACTGCTGGTTGCGGGCGATACGCTCGCTGAAATCCGTCGGATCCTCGTAAGTCACGTCAAACGGCGTTACGGTGATCTCATCGACACCTGCGAGAGCCGCACTCATGGTCTCGGTCTGCGAACGAAGCAGGTTCACGTACGCATCAAAGACGGTCATGTTGAAACGGCTGGTCTCGGCGCTGACGTTCATCTTAGCAGCGTTGCGGAGAGCGGTGGTGAAGATCGGGTCTTTGTATGCCTCAACGATCTTTGCCCACAGCAGACGGCCTGCGCGGAACTTGGCAATCTCCATGAAGTAGTTACCGCCAATACCCATGTTGAAACGGATAGCGTTGGCTGCACGGTAGTTCGGGATGCCTGCCTCGGTCATCATCGTCATGTATTCAGCACCCCAAGCGAGAGCGTACGCGAGTTCCTGTGCCGCATAAGCGCCGGAGTTATTGAGGATGACGCTATTGACGCCTACGACGCGGTAACCCGGCAGCGACTTGGCTGCTTTGACGGTCTCCGCAATTTTCTCCGATACCTGCTCACGGGTCAGGGCTTTGCCCTTGAGGAGCATGTTCTTGATCGGGTCCACGTTGATCGAACCGATGAGACCCTTGGTGTCATAACCCATACGGCCGTAGTAACGCACGAGGATGTTCGCCAGCTTCGGCGCTGCGCAAGCGCAGATGGAGAAGTTGATGGCTACTGCCGGTGCATAAACGCCGTTGAGCAGCGTTTTGATGAAATGGTACGTCAGTTTGTCCTTGTCGAGACAGAAACCGAGGGACGTGATACCTTTGTTGAGCACCTCCAGCGCTTTCGCATTGGCCTTGCGAGCGTTCTTGCACGCGCAGATGTTCTGGCGGATTGCCCATTCGTTGTTTGTACGCGTACCGCGGACGTAAGGGAACTGACCGGGCGCAGAGACGGTGGTCTTCAGGCCTTTGAGGTCCTCACGGCGGTAGAACGGCTGCACGTTGAATCCTTCCGGCGTGCGCCATACCAACTTCTTTTCGAAGTCGGCACCTTTCAGGTCAGCGATGATCTTGTCCTTCCATACTTGCGTGGAGACCGGAGCAAAATCCGCTAACATGTTTACTTTGTTGTCTGCCATGTTGTTAAAATTTAAACTTTATTTATATTTTAGATCGTTCGTTTCACTCACTGATAGAGTATAGACCGCTTCGCTGAAAGAGTATAGACTGATTTAGCATTAGCGGGTCACTGTATTCTATTTTACTTTTTGACCAAGGCTGTTATACATCGCATCGCCGAGGAGGATGTAGATCTGTCCGCCGATGAGGACAAGCCTGCCTCTTTCTTCCCTCTGAAGAGTCTCTACGTCGGATGTACCTCCGCAAGAGGTCAGATAACTGCTATAGGCGATGTTGGCACCTGTGGCATTGATGGTAACGGACGTGAATCCAATACCCTGCATGCTACCATAGTTCGTTGAGAACGTGAGCGGAGCACGACCGGTAAGGGTCTGCGTATTGGTCCATGTGTATTCGGTCATAGTCTTGCCGTTAGTGGCTACAATCGTAGTAATCAACTGACCGTTTGCCTTGACTTCCAGATTGCAATACTGTGTACCGCCATAGGTACGCATATTTATCTCTATTGAACTGAGTCCCGCCAGTTCTACCTCCGGCGACGTAAGGGTCTTACCTGCATCCAAGAGCCAATAGGAATTAGTCCAAGAAGCTGTATTAGTCCATCCCTCCGTCGGCTCTGCATTATAGGTATATACAGCAGGAGTGATCTCTGCGCCTTGCTCCGCGTGCGCAAAGACAGCGTAATAGGTCACATCCGCCGAAACAACCGGGAATTCACCTACAGCTTTATACAGTAGCGGCGCCTCATCCTGCGTTCTGGAGATAGGAGCAGTAGTCCAGCCTACAAAGAGATCGCTAGTAGCGGAACAAGAAACAGGCGTTTCCGGCAGCGAAGTGATAGCCATGCCCGCCACGATTGAATCAACCGCAACGACCGTTCCGTTCACCGACCATGACACACCGTATTTAACCACTGTGCCGGGGTCGTAACCGCCACCTTCGCAGGTAGGAGTCATCGCCGCCAAATCAATCTGCTGCCCTGTTTTATTGCCCCAGATATATTCAGCTAATTCGGGATAATCGATAAACGGATTGCGGTTGCCCTGAATGCCGTAGACCGCTTGATTACGATCTATCTCTTTCTGCGAGACAGGGTCCTGACGATGCCATTTGAGGAAGAGATTCTTGGCAAAAGCGGTCAGATCCGTAGGCGAAGCAACGAAGACCACACTACCGCTTGACGCGTTGAGCGCCTTATCGCGATAGCGCGCTACCATATAGAAATAGGTACGCGCAAAATCACCTTTGTACTCATCCGCCGGCTCGAAAACCGTACCGGTATAGCCGGAGAATGTATTCGAGCCTTTCTTTCCCAGGCCGTGGTTTTGGTAGTTATCGGAGAAACCTGCGCCGTTACCGCCTGCCACTTCTCCATACGGATAGTTGCTGCGGAAATTATTGACACGCGCATCGGTCGGATAAACATGGAAGAGGTCCGATTTCATCGGAGAAGCTTCATTAAACCAAGACTGGGGTATCGAGTGTTCCTTGTTCCAGGCGTCGCACACCGCGGATTGCGATTTGTTGGCATCAGCCATCGTGAAACGGCAGGTGGAATACATATCCCACACCGTATCTCCTCTGAAATCCGTCTGCTCGTAATAATTCTCCAGCGAGCCGTAAGGGATGACGGTATGATTGTCAATAATTCCATGAAGCACGTTCAGAATATTGTCCGCACCCGATTTCGCATTCACTTCATTGTAATAATTCGCGGGGATTGCCGCCTGGCCAACAATGACATTGGCCATCGCCATTTGCGCAGCCAGAAGGAGCGCAAGAAAAGTAAAAATGTGTTTTTTCATGATGTATTTTATGGTATAAATGTGCATGTATATGCGCGCAAAATTCAAAAAACGTACAAAGTTAGTGTATTTTTTCGATATGTGCAAATAAAAACGGCAAATTCTTTTAAAAATCTGCCGTTTTTTCCGTTTTCGCTGAGTTGCGAGGGGATTTCTATAAAATCTCGTGCAAAATTTCGCTGACCGTAGGGTGCGGGAAGACCACTTGCTCCATTTCAGCCGCCGTATACCCGTTGCGGACCGCAAAAGAGGCTGCAGAAATGAATTCCGAGCACGGATTACCGATACAATGCACACCGAGCACAGAGTGGTTCTTGGCATCCAAAATCATCTTACAAAGGCCCGTTTCTCCTTCGTTCTCCGCCATAAAGCGACCGGAGAAAGTCATCGGCAGTTTCTTTACCTCCACGGGGATGGACATCTCCGCCGCCTGCGATTCCGTGACACCTACCGACGCAATCTCCGGATTCGTATAAACGACCGACGGAATAGCATTGTAGGCGATGCGCTGCAGCGGGATTTGCTTCAGCATACGACCGACCGCCACTTCGGCTTGACGCGAAGCGACATGCGCCAACATGATCTTACCCGTGACATCGCCGCAGGCATAGACATTCGGCAGGTTGGTCTTGCAGAACTCATCGACGACGATGGCTCCGCGGTTCAGTTCGATATCATTCAGCGCCTCAAGACCCTGCAGATTCGCACGACGGCCTACGGAGACGAGGATCCGCTCCGCGGAAAATGATGGAATGTTGGATTGATCCGCTTCGCTTAATGATGAAACGAAGACCTCGTTGCCCTCGATCTTCTCCACTTTCGT
>JAGCFY010000138.1 GCA_017649845.1 Paludibacteraceae bacterium | reverse complement strand
GAAACGCTGAAACGCGTTAAAGATGCATTGCAAAGATTAGCATGAGTCCGCTCGAAGCGCTACATATGTATTTCGGACACGATGATTTCCGCCCCTTGCAGGCGGAGATCATCGACTCCGTGTTAGCGCATCGCGACACTTTGGCATTGATGCCGACAGGCGGTGGAAAAAGTATCTGTTTTCAGGTACCTACTCTTGTCATGGCCAATGAGAACCCGGATAAACGGTTATGCCTCGTTATCACGCCGCTTATTGCATTGATGCGCGATCAAGTGGAAAACTTGCGCGAACGAGGAATTCATGCGGCGGCAATCTATACCGGCATGAGTTATGACAAACAGCGCGTGGCATTAGATAATTGTCTCTACGGGCCGTATCATTTCTTGTATTGCTCACCGGAAAGGCTGGAGAGCGAAGAGTTCAGAAAACGACTGGCAGAATTACCTATCGGTTTGATCGCAGTGGATGAAGCGCATTGTATTTCGCAATGGGGATATGATTTCCGGCCTTCATACCTGAATATAGCTGCCGTACGGAAGTTATTACCCGACGTGCCTGTGCTTGCGCTCACAGCTACTGCTACACCCGAAACGATAGATGATATACAGGATAAACTAGGATTTCGGGAAAGAAATGTACTTCGTAAGTCCTTTCACCGCGAGAACTTGATGTACATCGTGCGTCGCACGGATAACAAAGCGGAACAGGTAGCGCATATATTGAGCCGAGTGCCCGGTAGCGCTATCGTATACGTTCGAAATAGAAAACGAGCACGAGAGTTAGCGGAATGGTTAGCGGCAAAAGGAGAAAGCGTCAATTTCTACCATGCCGGACTAACGACTCAGGAACGCAATGAACGGCAAGAGGCATGGAAAGAAGGGCAAACGCGGGTCATTGTGGCGACCAATGCCTTTGGTATGGGTATCGACAAGCCCGACGTACGCGTAGTTATTCATGTAGACGTTCCCAATACATTAGAGAGCTATTATCAAGAAGCCGGTAGAGCCGGCAGAGACGGTAAAACAGCCTATGCCGTGTTGCTTTTTAATGAGCAGGAAGACAAAGCCAAAGCGAAGAAACGCGTAATAGACACCTACCCTCCCAAAGAGTTTTTGGAGCAAGTTTATCATAAGACGATGGATTTCCTGCAGATAGGTGCAGGTAGCGGTTTGGGCCATCGTTTTGCACTGCATATCGATGAATTATGCCACGTCATGAAACTGCCTGTTATCCAGACTTACTCGGCGCTACATCTGCTCACGCAAGCAGGATATATTCATTTTGAAGAAGAATACGAAACGCTTCCGCGCATTCAGATTCACGTTCCGCGGCATGAATTGGGTGAATACAATCTGTCTCGAGAACAAGCAGAAGCATTGGATTTCCTTATGCGGACGTATTCCGGAATATTTACAGATCTGCAATATATCCGCGAAGCGGATCAGCCGGATAAACATCAGTTATTTGTAACCCTGGCGCAGCGAGGAATAATCACCTATATTCCCCGGTCTGTCGGAGCAAGCCTCGTAATGACAAACGAGCGAGAAGCAGAAATCTACCTCTCGCCCGCTATCTTTGAAGACCGCCAAACGCGTTTTGTATCCAAGTTGAATGCAATGATAGAATATGCAGAGCAAAATCAGTTCTGCCGAGAGCAGGTATTACTCGCCTACTTCGGAGAGACTGCTGCTCCCTGCGGTCATTGCGACGTCTGCCGGGATCTCGCTCACCGTATCATCGCTGAGTGAATCGACATCGTCTTCTAACAATTCCTGCATCTCCTTCAACTCGTCCGCACTAACAGTCTTGCGGTCATTTACACCCATTAACGGGCCAAAGAAGACCTTCAACAATGCACGTCCAATTACTTTGCGGAAACTGAATTTCGGGTTCTTTGCATCACCTGTTACAGGTACATCCAGCACAATCATATCTTGCGCAGATGTCAGGAGTTTAAAGCCCGTACGAACCGGAATATTCTTGTATTTCGCTTTGCTGAATTTTTCTTTCTTTCCGGCACGCGGATGATCAATAACGATTCGGTTCGTACCATTCATTTTGCCGGATATGACATCCAAATGACTCTCGACGCTCAGATCTCCTCCATCTAACGGATAGCCGGTATAATTGCGGCAGAGCGCGCTGAAATCATTGATATTCACGCCTTTAAGTTTCAAATCAGCACGGGTATCCTGGTTAGCCAAATCCAGTCCTCCGGTAAAATCGAGATCCAGTTGCGCATCGGAAGTAAGTATTGCCTTCAGCTTGATCGTATTACGACCGTTAGTAGCAATATTGGATCCATCGACGGTCAAGGTCTTGATAGCATATTCCCAATCATTTTTCATCGAATAATCATGGTATGTCAAGTCATGACCGGTGATTTTCACCTTCTTGGCCATCCAGATCAACGGTTTGGATGATTTGGGCTGTTCTATCTCATCTTCATCATCCTCTTCTTCCTCCTCATTATCCTCATCATCTTCTTCAGCTTCTTCCGCTTCCTCATTCTTCATCAACCGTGAGAGCGTATTCCAGTTTTCATGCACCTCATAATCGCCCGTGACGCCTGTAATAAACAGGGAATCCAAGATAAATGTATTGGTATTCAGATCGCCACGATTGATCACAACACGCAGTTCATCCATTGCCGCAATTTGGTCGTTATGCGTATCACGGATACTTAGCCCCGCCATGGAAAGACCACCTTTCAACTGGATATTCGTGATATTATCCAAACTGCCATCCACATGGATTGATCCATTCAGTTTAGCTCCCAAGCCGCTGACATTCAGATAATCTTTGACTAACGGCAGGACCACATCGGTATGCACATCATACAGGTTGAGTTTTACCGCATAGCGGTTCGATTGCATCTTATAACCTGCGATAATTCCTACTCTACCTCCTGTAGGTAGACCGAACTCCAGACCGGCATTCGTTTGCTTGTTATCAAAGAACAGAGCCGGCACATGCAGCGAAATATCCTCCAGTTTCCATTGTTTATCGGAGATCACATCACGATAACGGATTGAACTATTATTGATTCGGATGTCGTCCAGATAAATTTTCCAACTGCTTTTGGTGGTATCTTTGGGTTCCTGAACGGAGTCGTTCTTGGCAAACCGCTCAATGATATCCGAGAAATTGAGTTTATCGTTCGTTTTGAGCACTTGTCCGTTGAATCCGTCAAGGTGGATTGCGCGGATCTTGACGCGTTTGGCAACGAGTTGCGGCCATGCAATCTGGACATACAGCCTGCTGAACGAAACAAAATCAGTCTCTCCGTTTAGTTCCTTGCATTGGAATCCGTTAATGCTGACTCCACCCCAGAAAGGATTGATGATCACCTGGTCGGCATGGAGTTGCCGACCTACTATATCTTCGCCTCTTGTGTTAACAATATGTGTGGCTACAGGCGAGAGAGCAAGTATCAATGCAAAGAGGAGCACTATTGCTAGCGCTCCCCATCCACATATCTTCCAAAATGTTTTCATGAATTACTTCATTATTCAGCGGATAATGTGATACGGCGGAAATCCAGGATTGTCACGCCTTTTGCTTTGAGGACATCCTTCACGAGTTCTTTCGATTCGCTCATGATGTAAGCCTGCTCAACGAGAGTGTTCTCTTTGAGGAACTTACCCAGACGACCTTGAGCAATCATCTCGATCTTCTTAGCCTGATTAGCGAGGTTTGCCTCTGCTTCTGCCGGAACGGTAGCACGGATGTTACGAGCTACCTCTGCCTGCTCCTCGGTGAGCCAACCCTTGGTAGTGTTGGATGCGATATGATCATCGCTGTCGCAGTGAGCAGGATTCAGACCTGCTTTACGCAGTGCATTCTCAATAGCCTTGTTGATCTCGTCTTGTTTGGTCTTCTCGATAGCAACCTCGAGCTCATGTTTCTTAACCTCTTCAGCTACATGGTCAGCGTCCAGAGCGATCGGGCTCATGGCAGCTACCTGCATGCTGATACCGTGAACGGTCTCGTGGTCAGCGCCCTCAGCAGCTGCAACGAGCGAGCTGAGTTTGTTACCCAGGTGGTTGTAAGCGTCTACTACAGGAGCCTCAAGGCAAGCGTAGTCAGCCAACTCCATTTTCTCACCTGTTACACCGGAGCGCTCGGTGATGATCTCAAGCACGGTGAAGTTACCGATTTTGAGCGCAGCCAACTCTTCCTTGCTTTGTACTTTGTTATCCAAAGCAGCGTCAAGGATAAGTTTCACCATACCTACGAAGTCCTCGTTTTTAGCGACGAAATCCGTTTCGCATTTTACTCCAACGATAGCGCCGAAGCCATCTTTCACTTTAGCGAGCACGCATCCCTCAGAAGCCTCACGGTCGCTACGTTTAGCTGCGATTGCCTGTCCGCGCTTGCGGAGCAGGTCCTTCGCTACCTCGAAATCACCGTTTGCCTCTTCTAGCGCTTTTTTTACGTCCATCATACCGGCACCGGTGATGTCGCGCAGTTTCTTGATATCTGCTAATGTTACAGCCATTTTTGTAATGTTTAATGTTGAATGTTTAACGTTTAACTATTACTCAGCGTCCTCAGCTTTGGGCTCTTCTGCTTTCGGCTCCTCTGCTTTCGGAGCAGCTTTGCGGATGCGTTGACGACGCTCCTTAGGTGCCGGAGCCTCAGTTGCAGCTTGCTCTTGAGCAGCCTCTTCGTCAGCTTTCTCTACTTTGCGCTCCTCAAGACCTTCCTTGATAGCCTCACAGAGAGCTGTGAGAATCACGTCGATAGCCTTGGTAGCATCATCGTTAGCAGGGATAACGAAGTCGATGTTGTTCGGGTTCGAGTTGGTATCAACGATACCGAATACAGGAATACCCAGACGGTTAGCTTCAGCAACAGCAATGTGCTCTTTCATAACGTCTACAACGAATACTGCGCTCGGGAGGCGAGTCATGTCGGCGATAGAACCGAGGTTCTTCTCCAGTTTCTCGCGTTGACGAGTGATCTGCAGTTTCTCGCGTTTGGACATGTTATCCATCGTGCCATCGGTAGCCATATTGTCGATCTGGCTCATTTTCTTGACAGCCTTGCGGATGGTCGGGAAGTTGGTGAGCATACCACCG
>JAGCFY010000137.1 GCA_017649845.1 Paludibacteraceae bacterium | reverse complement strand
TTGTAAAAGAAATTCTAAGATAGCTCAGAATAATCGAATTTATCAAGTGTAGAAATCTTAGGGAACTCACATATCTCAGTTAAGAGATTTGTAATATTCTTGTACTACATCTTGTTATGAATAGACATTCTTTCAAAGAACATTTTTGCTTAGGCCAAATTTTTGGGCGAAAGCGGATGCAAAGGTACTGCTTTTTTTTGAACTGACCAAATATTTTTGCATTTTTTTTGCACTTTTTTTTCATTATTTTTATAACTACCTGTAAATCAACAGATTTTCGAAATGATATTTTTGACATGATTTATGCCGCGGTATCAAAAAAGCCCCTTTCTATGCGAAAGGAGCCTTTGTTTACGTACGTACATGCATACATATAATAAGGAACGCGCGCACGCGCTATGTCTTCAACCTATTTCTGAGGTTTGTTCATTCGTTTGGCCTGGCCGATAGCTCCGGTTGGACATACGAGGCGGCACAGATGGCATCCCACACATTTGGTACCGATGATACGCGGTTGTCTGTCTTCGCCGAAGGCAATAGCCTGATGTCCTCCGTCCATACAGGATACATAGCATCGGCCGCATCCGATACATTTCTCTCGGTCTATCTTCGGGAAAACCATGGTCTCGCGGTCGAGATCATGCGGCAGCACGATATTTTTCAGTTCCTCGCCCACCAGTTTCTTTAGCTCGACGATGCCGCGCTCCTGCATATAATGCTGCAAACCGAGAATCAAGTCATCAATGATACGGTAACCGTATTGCATAACAGCAGTACAAACCTGCACGTTTCGGCATCCGAGTTGTATGAAATCGAGTGCATCCCGCCATGTCTCTATTCCGCCTATTCCGCTGATATCCATATGTTTCTCTATGCCTGCTTTATGCAGGAGAGGATTACCTGTCATCTCGTAAATCATGCGTAGCGCAATCGGTTTGACTGCTTTTCCGGAATAGCCGCTAACGGTCTTTTTCTCGCTTACCTCCGCCTCATGACTCATAGTGATGGATTTGATGGTATTGATAGCGCTTATACCGTTAGCTCCGCCGTAGAAACAAGCCAGTGCGGGAGATGTCATCGACATGATATTGGGCGTCATTTTGGGGATAACGGGTATAGAAACCGCCTGCCGCACATAGGAGGTATAGAAAAGGATCAGTTCGGGATTCTGACCTATATCGGATCCGAGTCCGGTAAGCCGCATCTGCGGGCAAGAGAAATTGAGTTCAACGGCATCGCATCCCGCTTCTTCCGCCATCTGCGCCAGTTCGATCCATTCCTCCTCCGTTTGCCCCATGATCGAAGCGATGATGCGTTTAGACGGATAGTTCTGTTTCAATCGGTGAAGTATCTCAAAATCAACGGAGTACGGGTTCTCGCTGAGTTGCTCCATGTTTCTGAATCCGATAAATGCCGTAGCCTCTTTGCGCACGGCGTCAAATCGCGGACTCACCTCGCTTATATCCTGCTTGCAGATCGTTTTGTAGAACACACCGGCCCACCCTGCTTCAAGCGCACGGGCTACCATCTCATAGTTGGTGCAAATCGCGGAAGAGGCCAGGAAGAAGGGATTCTCGCATACCATATCGCAGAAATTGATCTCCAGCGAAGGCAGGCTATCCGATTGGTATTCAACGGTTTTCTCCTGTTTGATATTCTCCACGCGCGAACGTAATTCGCCGATGCGTATCGGCCGGTCGTAATGGATACATGCTTGCTGTGCAGCTTCGATCTCGCTGTCATTGAGCTGAGCGAGCAGTTCCGCTGCTGTCCATTTGTTCTCGAATCGCAAGGCACGGATGGCGCGAGACACTTGGTCGCCGCATGGCGCATTTTCGCATAGCAGACAGCGAGCTGCCTCTTCGTGTAGATGGATCATGGTAAGTATTGATTATAGATTAAACGCTTCAAAACGCTGCAAAGGTACATAAAAAAAATGACATACGCAAACTTTATATATTTTTTTACCAAATTATTTGGTACTTCGGTTTTTTTGTAGTAATTTTGCAGTCGCAAACAACGGAAATCCGATCCATAAACTCAATCCTATTGTGAAAAAGTCAGTTAAGATAACCCTGTGGGTGGTATGTAGCCTGGTGGGAATCGTGGTATTGCTCTTCATGAGCGCCGATATTATCGTATCGAGTATGGTTACCAAAGAAGTAAGCCGGACATTCGATTCTATCCCGGATGCGGATGCCAAGACAGGACCTATCTATCTGAACCTGATTAGCGGTTCCGCCATCATCACGGATATCACTTTCTGCACCCACAGCCTTACGTTAGAGGATGCGGAGAACAACAACCGAGAGCCGGGATTAGCGGTACATATCCCCAGTATTGCGGTTTGGAATATCAACTATATCGAGTTGCTCAAACATCGTCGGTTAGAGGTCTTTAAGATCTCTGTCAACGACCCGCAGGTGCTGGTCTATATCGATGAAAAACAACCTGAGACGATCCTGCCGACATTCCCGCGAGATACCACTTTGGAGAAAGCGCAGTTATGGTTACGGCACGTGCAGGTAAGCCATATCGAGATCAGTAATATCCAGGCGCGTGTACATAGTACACGTTCTCCGCTTTATGTATCGGCGGACACGCTTTCCGTAGAATGCCATGACATAGCGTATAATTTCGTGGACTCTGTTTTCAGTTATAATGATTCCGTGTATTCCCTGGATCTGGCATCTGCCAAAGTGGCTCTGCCGGATGGTTTGATGGAGATGGAGGTACATGATCTGACGACAGAGGACCAGGGTTCGCTCGGTTTGGGTTACACGCGCATCCGCAATGTGATTACCCATAAGCAGATGGCCGATCTGGCGCGCGAACCGATCACGTGGATCGATCTGGAGCTGAATAGCCTTTCCACTTCGCCGCTCAACCCTATTCGCAAAGCTTTGGCGCAGGATTGGACCTTGGATAAGATCGATGTCGATGTACGCCGGATGCAGGTTTGCCGCGATGCACGATATGCGCCTAAAGAGCCGTTCGGCACGCCGCAGGAGTTCCTGCGCAAACTGCCTGTGGTCTTTCAGATCAAGCAGATTGAGGCCATCGCACGCAAGATTGATGTGGAGATGTACACGACCGAAATCAACTGCGGCAAGATGCATCTGCGTGATGGACATGCCTGGATGACGAATGTCACCAACCGTCCGGGAGCCGTCTGGAAGAATCATGCCAAAGCGCCGTTCGGAACCAAAGGACATGTCGATGCCCACTATGATTTCCATATGGATAAAGCCTCTTCGTTTGATCTGTCTATCAACGGTTCCGGTATCGAACTGGAGGATCTTAATCCGTTCATCCGGCCGTTAGTGGGCATTACCTGCACATGCCATGTGGATCAGATCGAGACCAGCTATAAAGGCGACAAGACCATGGCATCGGGTGCATTCTGCTTCCAATACCATGGCCTCGACGTAAAAGTACACAAGGAGGATAATATTCCTTATAAGATCGTTACCCAACACGCTGATTTCTTCACCTCTGCGGCTAATTCGCTTATTCCGAAGAGCAATCCCACCGCCGTGGATATTCATCCCAGACGCTACAGCGTAGAATGGAAACGGGATGTATGGAGTCCTTACCCGCTCTATCTTTTCGGACCATGCATCGATGGTATCAAAAAGACCATGTTGCCGGGTTTGTACGTGCACAAGCAGGTGTGATCACATCTGTCTTGGCAGGACTCATACCTCTTTTATTTGGCTAATTCAGCCGCAATATTCTGCTCGAAATCTTTCGGCTCGGCTACCGGTGCAAAGCGCTGGATGGTCTTGCCGTCTTTCGAAACGAGGAATTTGGTGAAGTTCCAGAGAATATCGCTCTCTTTCTCCACGCTCTTGCTGATGCGTTTGAGCATAGCGTGCGCTGCTTTGGCTTTCAGACCGTTGTATTCCTCGGTCGGAGCTTGCGATTTCAGGTACTCGAATACCGGATTGGCATTGGCGCCGTTGACATCCGATTTAGCCATGAGCGGGAATGTCACACCGTGGTTCAGGCGGCAGAACTCTTCGATCTGCTCGTCGCTACCCGGTTCCTGGTTTGCAAACTGATCGCAGGGGAAACCGAGGATAACGAATCCCTGATCTTTGTATTTCTTGTATAACTCCTCCAGACCATCATATTGTGGCGTGAAACCGCATTTGGAAGCGGTATTGACGATGAGGATAACTTGACCTTTATAATCGGCCAGATTCACTTCTTTGCCTTTGTTGTTAAGGACTTTGAAATCATAAATTGTTGCCATATCATTTTCTGTTTTATAATTGCAAGAAAGTAGTATTAGTGCGATGCATACTGACCAGAGCATGCACCGTAAAGTGTTGATTACGTTCATATTACATCATTGCGATGAGGAAGTTTTCGTAACCCAGTTTGTCGATATAGTTGAGATACTGTGCTTCCCATGCCATGTGCTCGTTCTCTGCTGCGATCCATTTCTCGATCAGCGCGCGGGTAACATGATCATCGGCGAACGCTTCTGCCAGCAAACTCAGCTCTTTGATGGCTTCGGGATTGAAATCTCCTTCTATCTGCTGTTTCGGGTCGTCGCAGAACGGAAACTCGATGGTCTTCATGGCCTCCTGCAGGTCGGCGGGCTTGCAGCCTAACTCTACCAAACGATTCAGCACTTCTTCTGCCTCGTCCCATTCTTCTTCCGCTTCTGCTTTCCATTTGTCTGCCAGCTTGTTCCAGCCGTTCAGGCGGTCATAAGCCGAGAAGGCGAAATGCTGTTTGCTGTTGCCAAACCAAACTGCGCCAAGATAGGCGAATCCTTTTAATGCTTCTTCTTTTGTCATAATTGTAAAATTTTAAGGGTTATTTATTCAGTTTTTTCAATTCTTCAATCAGTCTGTCCAGTGTCGGCACGATGCGTAACATCTCTCCTAACTCTTCATCGGACATCATTACTATTTTTTGCATGCAGGCCGGAATAGGCTTTGCCTGCTCGTACAAGGCTTTGCCTTGTTTGGTCAACGATACGATGCGCTGGCGCGTATCCTTTTTACCGCGTGTACGCGTGATCAACCCGGCTTTCTCCATCCGCTGCAGAAGCGGAGTCATCGTGTTCGTATCCAGCAATAAACGCTTGCCGATGTCGCATACCGGCTGCTTGTCTTTCTCCCATAATACCAGCAGAACCAGGTACTGAGGATAAGTGATTCCCAGCGGATCCAGATACGGGTGGTAAGCACTCATCGTCAACCGGGCTGCCGTGTACAAACGGAAGCATAATTGGTTCTCTAATTTCAGTTGATCATCAGTCATTTTTTTGTCATTTATGTCGTTCACGATGCAAAATTACAACAAATATTTTAATGTCGCAAGCGATATAAATTTTTTCTTAAAAATAGTAAACTTTTTCTTAATATAAGTATCTGTTTTTGTTGCCAATATTCCTGGTTACTCTTTTGAGGTTCCAACCGGCTGCTTTTTTATTCTGAAAAAAAATTTGCATATGTGCAAAAAAAGCAGTAATTTTGTACCCGCAAACAATAATTATGTAATATGAAAAAACATTTACTGCTTATCGTCGCGTTGTTCGCTATCGTAGGTAGCGCAGCGGCAGAGACATCCTCCGGTTTTCAGAAACTGGACGAATGGACCCGGATCTGGAAAGAAGGCCAGCAGACCTATTTCGGTTACCCGGTTAACCAGCAGTCCCCGCTCCATGAGTTCTACGAGTGGTTCCTTGCTTCCGGGCTGGATGTGGTCAATCTCAATAACGCCGGAGATCCTATGACGGACGAACCGTGGAAGATGAGTTCGCAGGCTTTTGAGCGGGAGGTGATTGAGTTCTTCGCTCCGCTCTATGGTTTCGAGAAAGACAGCGTCTGGGGAATCGTTACCCATAGCGGAACCGATGGTAATAACCATGGTATCTATTTCGGCGCCAATTATCTAAGGAACAAGACCGGCATGCGGCCTGTGGTCTATGTCTCCGACGAAGCGCATTATTCCAATATGCGTCTCTGCGATCTGCAGAATCTGGAGGTGAAGCTCATCAAGAGTGATGCTATGGGACGTATGATCCCGGCAGAACTGGAGAAAGAGTTGGATACCTCGCGTCCTGTACTGATGGTCTATGCTATGGGTTCTACTTTCAAAGGCGCTATCGACGACCAGGACGCGCTGAATGCGGTACTGGATGCGCATCCCGAGATACCGGCTGTCTATCGCCATGTGGATGCGGCGCTTTTCGGCGGATACCTGCCATTCACGGCGTACAGAGATATGGTGAGCCATCGTACCATGCGGTTTGATGCTATCGCTATCAGCGGACATAAGTTCTTCGGTATCGATTCGCCTTCCGGACTCTTCCTCTGTACCCGCGAGACCTATGATAACCAGAATAATTTCAATGTCACCTATCTGAATGGCAACATGCGTATGATCAACTGTTCGCGCGATGCCATCCAGCCGCTTAAGTTCTGGTGGCTGATCCGGAAGGTAGGATATGATAACTGGTCTTCGCAGGCTAACCGGATGCTGGAATGTACGGCTTATCTCAAGCAGCAGCTGGAGCGGATCGGCTGGCCTTGCTGGTCGAATGAGTACAGCAATACGGTCTTCTTCCGTCGCCCGTCTGCACAGATCATCGCTAAATACACGCTGGCGCAAGGCTATGACGAGCGCTTCGGAGGAGAACTGGCGCATGTCGTCGTTATGCAGCATGTCACCAAAGAGAAGATCGATCGCTTCATCGCCGACCTGGTTAGACAGCAAAACGGAGAAGCGCCGGAAGAGTCTTCTTCGCTTGCTAAAACGGAGGTGGAGGTGGAAGAAGGGGATAAATATGTATCGGAAGACGGTTCGGTTATCATCGTCTATAACGAAGACAAGAAAATGATGTTCATCCATACTACGAAGCCTCTGATGCAACACTCTTCTCTGATGCCTAACTCACCTACTATCCGCTCTGTCGTACATACGATATGCCATGTCGGAGACGAACAGCGGGTCTTGACCTTTGACCTGTCCAATAAGGTCTATGGTGTGGCACTTATGAGTGGTCGGTATGCCTTCCTGAATAATGTCAAGCTGTATAAATACTTCAAGAAACACAAGCCTGATTCGTTCACTATTGATATCCCCTACGAGACTCAGCACGCAACGTATCAGATGAAACGGTCTAACTGAAACGAGATATGCTGAATACAAAGAGCAGAAGTAGGAATTAACCGCCATTATGATTCGCAAAGCCACGAAAGAAGACATACCGCGTTTGATGGAACTGCTGCATCAGGTCAACATGGTGCATCATCAGTTGCGGCCGGATCTCTTCAAACCGCATACCACCAAGTACGACGAGGCGCAGCTGCAGCAACTGTTATCGGACGAAGCGACACCTGTTTTTGTCTATGACCAGATGTCGGTACTTGGTTATGCCTTTGTGCGCATCGAGCAAACCCAAGGCGACCTGTTGTTATGCGATAGACGTACTGCGTATATTGACGATCTGTGTGTGGATATCGAATCACGTGGCAGACATATAGGCCGGCAGCTGTTTGATTATGTACGCAGGTGGGCGAAACAGCAGTCGTGTCAATCGATCACGCTTAATGTATGGGCAGGCAATGATCCGGCTCTGGCGTTCTACCGCAAAGCCGGCATGCATATCCGTAAGACTTGTATGGAACTGAATCTGGAACCAGCCTCTGCAAGGAAGGAAGCATCTGCTAAACCGAAGACGAAAGTGGATTCACGCGTGCAGAAGATGGTATTGGTTATTGGAAAGCAGAAGTTACCGAGGAAACAGATCATGGCGGATCTGGGATTGAGCCGGAATAGCCGCCAAGCCTTTATCGATCATTATTGGAAACCTGCGTGTGAGCAAGGACTCATCGGTTTGGCATATCCTAATTCTCCCAACAAGCCGGGACAGACCTACCGTTTGACCGCTAATGGTCTGGAACTCTACTCGCTTTTAACAGGCAAGGACTGGTTGTAGGTTGCCTTCTTCGGGAGCGAAATGTATGTTATAATAGACAAGCCATCCTCTTATAAGCTTGTCTATTTTTTTATGAATTGGCGGGCAAAAAATAGACAAGCTAATATAGAAGGAGAATGGGAGTGAGGTAAAAAAATGAGAAAAATGGCATACGGGCTTGTGTATGTCATTTTTTTTGTGTAATTTTGCACGCAAAATTTGTGTGAATAATTAGAGCAATATGGCAGACATAGAGAAATTACATCCCTCTCAAGAAATTGAGCGCGCGTGTTCAAAATCGCAAATTACGCTTGAATCAGAACCTCTGGTGCAACAATTGCGAGAACTCATTGAGAATACTCGCAAACGTGTGGCATCTGTAGTTAGCGACGAGACATCCCAGTTGTATTGGAATGTTGGTAATGCTATCAATACGTTTGTGCTCCAAGGGAACCGTGCTGAGTATGGAAAACAAATTGTCGCAACAGTGTCACGACAATTGGCGGAGGAATATGGAAGCGGATTTGAAGAGAAGAATGTTCGACGAATGATGCAATTTGCGACTGAATATCAGGACTTTGAAATTGTCGCAACACTGATGCGACAATTGCCGTGGTCGCATTTTACACTCCTCATTCCCATTCGTGAACCGCTCAAACGTGCGTTCTACGAGCAGATGGCAATAACCGAGCATTGGAGTGTGCGCACGTTGCGCGACAAGATTGCTTCTCAACTCTACGAACGTACAGTTATAAGTCGTCAGCCAGAAGAAACGATTAAACATGATCTTGCCCTCCTACGTGAGGAAAACAAGATGACGCCTAATTTGGTATTCCGTGACCCGTATCTGCTACATCTATTTGGTTTGAAAGATACGTACTCAGAGAAAGATTTGGAGAGTGCGATTGTTGCTGAGATGCAGCGGTTTATTGAGGAACTTGGAACTGATTTCGCCTTCCTTGCGCGCCAGAAGCGTATCACCATTGACAATGAAGATTACTATATTGACTTGCTTTTCTATCATCGTCGTTTGCATTGCCTAGTGGCTATTGATTTGAAGATTGACTCGTTCAAAGCCGCGTACAAAGGACAGATGGAGTTGTACTTGCGCTGGTTGGAGAAATATGAGCGTGTAGAAGGTGAAAATGCACCGATTGGTTTGGTCCTTTGCGCAGGTAAGAATGACGAGCATGTAGAGCTGATGCACTTGGAGGAAAGTAATATCCGTGTGGCTGAATACATGACCATGTTGCCGGACAAGAAAGTGCTGGAGCAGAAGTTACAGAAAGCTATTGCTTATGCGCGAGAGCGTATTGCCATTCAAGAGCAAGAGAAAGACGAAAAATAGGTTCGGGAGATAATTGGGAGAACAGACAAGCAAGCAAATAACACGAAAAGAGATATGGGAAACGAAGAAAAGGGATATGTTTACATCCTGACAAATCCGGCATTTAGAGAGAACTGGGTGAAGATCGGCAAAAGCAGTCGTCCGGTGAACGTGCGTTCAAAGGAGTTGGACAACACAGCCGTTCCTCTGCCGTTTGAGATCTATGCGACGATGTGTACGGTCAAATATGCAGAAGCTGAGAAGCTGGTGCATAAGTACATCGAGCGTTTCACTAATCTGCGGATTCGCAATAACCGTGAGTTCTTCAACGTTAAGCCGGAAGAAGCGCTTGAGATCTTCTACGATGTGCAGGAGTTGCTGGATGATGCCGAGATAGAAGTGTATCAGGATGTTAAGAAAGGGTACAAGCAGGGTACAAGTAAGGTACAAGCTAAAGCCAAGTCAAAAAAGGAACAGGCTAAGCCGGAGGAACATATCTTTTATTGCAAGCACAAGGAGAGCGAAGCGATGGGTTATTTGTTGGAAGATGGTGGTTTTGTTATCCTTGCGGGAAGTAAATTGCGTTCCGGCATACGTCCTTCGTTACAGGCATCTCTGGTAGGCAAACGCGAACGATTTATTGCAGAGCAATGCGACATCATCAGTGGTCAGGCTATTTTACGTGCTGATTATGTAGCATCTTCCCCGTCTATTGCCGGAGCCTTGGTTCTCGGTCGCAACACGAACGGTTGGACGGAATGGAAGAATGCAAAAGGTAAGACTTTGAGCGAAGTATATCGTAAATAATGCGCTAAATTAGAGAAATAAGTCAAAAAAGGACCAGGCTGCAACATGTTTAATCCTATAACCCTCATACAATCTGTTTGGAGATGGTTTACCAATACCTTCTCGCGATTGACTTCTTTTACCAAATTGAAGTTCTTTTTAATTAGCCTTTTCCTATTTGGAATTGGGTGGTATTATATCAAATGCTACGAGACTCCGATATATCAAACGGGACACGAGATGCATTTTCTCTCGTGTGAGCCGGTTGATACTCCTAATGTAGAGTTGCATTTCCGTTTTAATCATAATAATTTAGAGGGCGGGATTACCTATTGCTCCTGTATTGTGGACAGCATAAATCTTCGTCCAGTAAAAGAGATAGACTCTCTCGTAGAACCTCTTGTGTTGACGCAAATAGAGAGTTATGTCGATTCTACTGATATGATTTTCGGAGAGGGAATCAAACGCCGTGTCACAACGCCCGACACAATTACCCTCGGTATGCTGATGCGAACAACGATCCCATTACGCCAACCCTTCCTTTTTAAACAACGTTCCATCTTAGGGTCTACTATCAATAAGACCCATATCCGTCTTTGCGGACTTCAATATCGCCAATATATCAACGAGAAAACATATAGAATAGATGAGCGACTACAGGTATCGGACTATTGTTATACTACAGACTGCGAGTTAGACTCGCACTACATGATTGCTACAGATACCTTTGAATATCCCATTGCCTGCAAGCCCCAATGGAGATGCAAAGGGGATCTGTCCACTTTTATCTTCCGATTCGCCGGAGGTGAAGCAGAGACGCATAATTACAATATCGGCAAAATATGTTGTGAGTTTAATGATTACATATCTATTCGAACCATGCATCCTCAGCCGGATAGTGTTTGGGCAACAGGTTTCGCATATACAGATCCGCAAACATTAAAACTTGTCCAAACACAGGGAGCGGATGGTTTTGGTTTATTCCCACGTATGGAAGCATGGCAAATGGTGCGAACCTTTGCTTTGACTACATTATTAGCAACATTAATCTCATTGTTCTTGGGTTTGTTATACAATTTCATCAGTAGGAGACCCGCAGTACTCTCATTTTCTATTCTTACTATCGCATCTCTTATTATCTCAATATTAGCTTATACATTGGTCTATGAATGGGCGTCCTCTGCTTATGATTATCGCTCCCTCTCTGGCGTATTGGGATTAGTCGCAAAACTGGCGATCTATATATTAATCTGTATTATTTCGTATCAGTTCATGTATCATATATGTAAGAAATACAAAGTAAATATATGGGCCATCATTATTATCATTCCATTATATTTTATCGTCTCTCATATCTCTATTCGACTTACTTCCGGAGAATCAATAGGTGGTATTGGTTTTGCTACAGGAGGAGTAATATGGATTCTATGCGTTCTTTTGCCTATCATAATATATTTGCGTCGCGAAAGCCATTTTGTCAGAATCTTCCGACGCTATTTTCATTCCCGTCCGACCGATAGTGGTCGTTTCTCTAGCAAAGTAGAGAAGCTGAAGAAGATAACAATATCTATGTGTATTTCTCTTTTGGCTGCATTAATTGGCGTGATAGCAAACATGCATAATGCGAGTCCATTATTTACACACCTTATAATTATAATGGTTTCGATCGCGACACTTCTTTGCGTGGATATGCTCTATGTTATCACGCTCGCAAAGGTGGTAGGGAAAAGCCCATGGAAAGGGGTTGCTATAGTCTCTTCTATTCTGTCGCCATATGCGAATTATTGCTTTCTCATAGCGATGATATACGTGTTGTTGGCTTATTTATCTGGATTCATGTTATATTCGGCTATGATTTTTGCCTTGCTTTTCTTAATCGTATATATATCGATTGTCTTACTTCCTTTCGTATACAAACCCGCAGTGGTACTTAGGTATCAGCAATATACGCGCCCCAAAAGGACAGCGACCCGAAAAAAAGTAATTCGTCATTTATACCGTATGTAACATGAAGCTAACACAAGAGCAAATAGATAAGATATACAAGTATTCTGAATTGAGTATCGTCATTATCTTCTTCGGAGGACTTTTTGTATTATGTATATTGCCTAAAGAATGGGGCAATTGGCCATTCTGGACATGGCTCGGATTATTTATTGCTTCGATATTAGTGTGTGCTATCTTCAAAGGATATGCTACTGATGAAGAAGAAGAGAAATTCAAAAAGGCAGTAAGAGACGCCGTACAGGAAGCCCAAATTGAAACTCAGACAAAAGCCAAAAGAGCCATTATAGAGAGCCGAGAAGTGGTAGAATGCCCGCTTGTTGATCTTAATGAACGTCAAAAGCAAGCCGTCGAAGATTTGTTAAGACGACGCATCCCTAAGCACGCCAAAGACGAAACCCGATTTGACAGAGCTGTCGTGTATAATTATCTACGCGCCTTGCGATCTATGCATGTATTAAACCCTGTGAGAAATAGTGAGGATATTGATACCTTCCGTAAATGGATAGAACAAATTACAGGATTATATGAACCTCAAGAAGAATGGGCACATTTCAGAGGTGATTACGAAGATTTTAAGCGCTCTAATAGAAAGATACAAGATGCCGTCAAAGAGTTGACGGGCGAGATAGAAAAATTCCGATAGTTGCGATATCGCAATCGTAAATTTGCGCGACAAAATCAAATGCACTACCTTTGCAGCGGATTTCAAAATTTATCATTATGAAAAACGTGTATTTGATTTTAACGATTACCGCTACTATCCTATGCGGATGTACGGAGCGAAACACTCCATCCATACCCGGTGGGGGCAATGGTGGAAATGGTGGTTCAACAAAAGTAACAGTTGATTTTACGTACCAATTGGTTGCACCATTCTGTTACAAGTTTACAAACAAATCTCAAGGAGCGGATAGCTACAAATGGGATTTTGGGGATGGATCTTTTTCCTCTGCAGATAAAGAAGCCATGCACCAATATGAGACAGAAGGAACGTACATTGTAACATTGACAGGAACCAAAGGTAATGAGAAAACGGACTGCAGAAAACAAATAGTAGTTAAGAAACCATCTATTTATATAGCAGGATATACGCTGTATAAAATACCTTATGAGAATAAATATTATAAGGTTGTGTGCAAGGATGATGATTTATTTACTACCAATTGGGGATTTACTACCGTTTATACGCCATTACTTGACGAAACAGATTTACCCTACATAAAGTATTTCTCCTCGCCAAAGTTGATGGATAAATTGGATGGAGATAACTATTATACATTTTATGTATATCATACCACGAATACGAGTAGTGCCAGTGGTGACATCCAATGTTTGAAACAGACGCTGACAAAAGAGGCGATATATACATACAAAGATGAACATATATTAAAGAGCAATAATGGCGAAACTGAATTAGGCATATTGTTCCACTATGAATAATAAAACACACTATACTATGGCTAAAGACACCATATCGATTGGATTTGAGGACAAGATCTGGAAAGCAGCGGATGTGCTGCGTGGTAATTTGAATGCGTCTGAATATGAGGGCGTTGTATTGGGATTGATATTCCTGAAGTACATCTCTGATCGTTTTGAGACGAAGTACCAGGCATTATTGAATGAGCCGTTGGCAGATCCTGAAGATAAGGATGAGTATATGGCGGATAATGTATTCTTCGTTCCGAAGGATGCACGTTGGGCTGTGATCTCCGCAGATGCACACCAACCGTCAATCGGTGTAACGATTGATAATGCAATGCGTTTGATAGAGCAAGAGAATGCCCGTTTGAAAGGTATTCTGCCGAAGAACTTTGCCCGTCCGGAATTGGACAAAAGGCGTCTCGGCGATGTGGTGGACTTGTTTACAAATATCCAGATGCACGGTGCAGGAGATGAGAAAGATTTGCTTGGTCGCACCTATGAATACTGCCTGCAACAGTTTGCAAGTATGGAAGGCAAGAACGCCGGAGAATTCTATACGCCTTCATGCATCGTACGTACGATAGTAGAAGTGTTACAGCCATACAATGGCCGTATCTATGATCCGTGCTGCGGTTCGGGAGGTATGTTCGTACAATCCGCTAAGTTCATCCGCAGTCATCAGAAAGAGGTGCGTAATATCTCCATCTATGGTCAGGAAGCAAACCCCTCTACATGGAAGATGGCGCACATGAATATCGCTATCCGTGGTCTCGAAGCCGACCTTGGTAAGAGCTATGCCGACACCTTCTTTGACGACCAACACCCGACGCTCAAAGCGGATTATATTATGGCCAACCCGCCGTTTAACTTGAGCGATTGGGGACAAGCATCCTTGCTAGAAGATGTCCGTTGGAAATATGGTATACCGCCTGCAGGCAACGCTAACTTTGCTTGGATACAACACATGATTCACCATCTCTCGCCAAATGGTAAGATTGGTTTGGTGCTCGCTAACGGTGCGTTGAGCAGTCAAACAGGCGGAGAAGGAGATATCCGTGCTAATATTGTGAAGGCCGATTTGGTAGAAGGTATAGTCGCTATGCCTAATCAGCTGTTCTACTCTACCGGTATTCCTGTTAGTTTGTGGTTCCTGAACCGCGACAAGAAGCAGAAGGGCAAAGTGCTGTTTGTGGATGCACGTAATATGGGTACGATGGTCACACGCAAACTGCGTGAGCTAACCGAGGAAGATATTCTCCGCATTGCAGATACATTCCGTCAGTTCGAAGCCGGAACGCTGCAAGATGAGAAAGGCTTCTGCGCGGTAGCCTCACTCGATGAGGTAGCCAAACAGGATTATATCCTCACGCCCGGACGCTATGTAGGCATCGCCGAGCAAGAGGACGATGGCGAACCCTTTGCAGAGAAGATGTCCCGCCTCACCGCGGAACTCTCCGAACTCTTCGACAAAGGTCACGCCCTCGAAGCGGAGATCAGAAAACAATTAGAGTCTATAGGCTATAAGATTGGCTAAGTATGGAATGGAAAACAGTTAAATTAGGAGATTATATTGACGACATTGCGGCGGGACCTTTTGGATCAAACCTGAAGGTTGAATGTTTTGTTGAAGATGGCTTTCCTATTATAGACGGAGCTAATTTACGTGGATTTACAGTTACGGATAACGTAACAAAATTTGTTACCGAAGAAAAAGCCAGAAGCTTACATAGAGCTATCGCTACTCGTGGTGAAGTAATTGTTACTATAAGTGGAAATGTTGGCCAAATAGCATATATTCCGAATGATTCGCGATATAACGAATATTTAGTTTCACAACGACAATTCCGTGTAAGATTCAAAGATACTATAGATGTCCCTTACCTTGTATATTACATGCATTCACGAGAGGGACAACATAAAATCTTGTCATTTGCAAATCAAACAGGAGTTCCGGCTTTGGCTCAGCCGCTTAAAAATTTTCGTAATATCGAACTACCACTCCCACCCATTGAAACTCAACGCCGCATAGCTGCTATTCTTTCTTCTTTGGATGATAAGATTGAGAATAATAATCGCATCAACCGCAATTTGGAAGCACAAGCGCAAGCCCTTTTCAAATCTTGGTTCGTGGACTTTGAACCATGGGGCGGAACAATGCCCGAAGATTGGAAAGAAGGAACTTTGGGAGAGATTGTTTCCGTTAAAAGAGGAGGCTCGCCTCGTCCTATTCAAGACTATTTGTCAGATAAAGGCTATAGATGGTTGAAAATATCAGACGCTACCGCTGAAGCTTCGCCGTTTATTTCTCACATTGTAGAGCACATCAAAGAGGAAGGACTGAATAAGACCGTCTTCATCAAACAAGGTAGTCTGGTTTTGTCAAATAGTGCAACACCCGGACTTCCAAAGTTTGTAGATTTGGATACTTGTATTCACGACGGTTGGTTATATTTCCCACAATCTTATTTCTCTAACGAGTACTTGTATCTCTTATTCCAGAGAGAAAGACCCTATTTATTGTCGCAGGGAAATGGAAGTGTATTCACAAACTTAAAGACCGATATCGTCAAGAATCTATTTGTTATCATACCCACGGAGAGAGTACTTAATAGTTTCCAGCAGATTGTAGGGAAGGTCTTTACAGAGATTCTTAATAACCAGCGCGAGAACTCCCACCTCGCAGCCTTGCGCGATACGTTGTTACCTAAGTTGATGAAAGGAGAGATTGCAGTAGCATGATTGAATGGTTCAGACATATTATAGATTGGATAAATGCCAATGCCGGTGTGTTCTCGCTCTTGGCAGTTATCGCTACATGTGTTGGTATCTATGTGTCTGTTCGTATACATCGCAGCAAGAAGGAGGAAGAACTTCAGCAGATGCAAGATCGGTATGATGAAATGGAACGCCTACAAAGCGTAGCATGGCCATCTGATGTTAAGGATAAAGTAGTTGAAAAAGAGGTTTTGAAGAAAGCCATCAAACGAGGGAGGAAATAATATGGAGTGGAAAACGGTTAAATTGGGAGATATACTCAATTTTCGAAGGGGACATGATTTGCCTCATTCGGAAATGAGAGAAGGCGATATACCTGTCGCTGGTTCTAATGGCTGCATTGGTTATCATAATGTCGCAACTCCAATAACTCCTATTATAACAATTGGACGAAGCGGTAATATTGGTACTCCGTATTATTATGAGAAAGCTTGGGCGCATAATACGACATTATATCTTGATGACTTCAAAGGCAATAATCCCAAGTATCTTTATTATTTGCTAAAAACACTTCCGCTCGCTGCATTTACAGGAGGTAGTGCTGTTCCTACGCTGAATAGGAATCATATTCACCCTTTAGAAGTTTTGCATGTTGATGATAGAGCAACACAAGATAAAATCGTAGCTATCCTTTCTTCTTTGGATGATAAGATTGAGAATAACAATCGTATCAATCGCAATTTGGAAGAACAAGCACAAGCCCTTTTCAAATCTTGGTTTGGAGAGGAAACTAATACAATAAAACTAAGCGATATATCGTTGAATGTTACAGATGGCGTGCATAATACTGTAGTAGATGACAAAGAAGGTGAATATATGTTGCTCAGTTGCAAAAATATAGTTGGAGGGCATTTATCAATTACTCCAAACGAGCGGCACATAAATCGAGAGACATTTGAAAAACTGCGTAAACGAACCAAGTTAGCACAAGGAGATATTTTAATCTCTACAGTCGGTACAGTAGGCGAAGTTGTTATGCTCTATGATAATCCTACTAATATTGAATTTCAACGAAGCGTAGGTCTAGTAAAACCAGACAAGACAAAAACATCTTCGACATATATGTATTGTGCTTTGCGATTTAAACAGAACGCTCTAAAGCATATAGCGCATGGTGCTGTACAGCAATGCATATTCATAGGTGATTTAAAAAATTTTGAGATACCATATTCGACAATTGAAAAAACATTGCAATTTGATAATATTGTATCCCCAATATTTGATCACATATTTGTCAACATAAAAGAGAACCAACGTCTCGCAACCATCCGCGATACATTATTGCCCAAACTGATGAAAGGAGAGATAGAAGTATGACGTGGGTGTCTATCATAGCGATGATATTTACAGGAGCAGGACTTGTCATCTCCATTATTTCTCTTGTTCGATCAAAGGAAGCCAATGCAGAAGCAAAGAAAGCGAATGATGCTATATTGCGGCAGAATAGGCAATCAGAAATCAATCGAATACAAAGCGAGATATATCAGATTGAGAGAGAAATAGCTCGTTTGGAAGCGCCAATCCCAGGTGTATTGGGAATCCATCATGATGTTAGTCATACTAACCAGATAAGTAACTTAAAGGCTCGCAAGAGAGATCTCGAGCAACAACTTAAGCAATTAAGACAAGAGTTATGAGCAAATCGAAATTCACAGAGAACAGCTACGAACAGGCGTTGATATCGCTCTTTCGTGATGAGTTAGGATACGAGTATATCTACGGTCCGGATATTGAGCGGGATTACCGCAAGCCATTTTATGTAGATGCATTGGTTCCCGCCATCAAGCGTATCAACCCTACTCTGCCGAAAGAAGCTATTGATGAAGCTCTGCGTCAGATCCAACATGCTACAGACAGCACCCTCATTGCAAGCAATGAGGATTTCATCCGTCAGATGCAAGATGGTATGGAAGTACCGTATGTGCTGAACGGAGAAGAACGGACAGATCTTGTGCAGCTGATTGATTATGACAACTATACGAACAATAGTTTTCATATCGCTAACCAATGGCGTGTAGAGGGGCATGATGTGATACGCTGCGATATGGTGGTGTTTGTTAACGGTCTGCCGTTAGTGGTGATAGAGCTCAAATCACCGAGCGAGGAAGATGTGACGGTACATGACGCCTATCTGCAGATGCGTAACTATCAGCTCAAGGCGCCGGATCTGTTTACATACAATGCTTTCAACGTAATATCCGATATGCTGCTGACATTAGCAGGTACGATCACTTCTGATGAAGAACGGTACATGCAATGGAAGAGCGTAGATGGCGTATATGAGGACAAGGAGACAGTTGATTATCTCACTTTCTTCAATGGTATCTTCCCGAAAAAGCGGCTTCTGGATATTTTGCGGAACTATATCTGCTTTGACCATAAAGAAGGACAGCCGGTTAAGATTCTGGCAGGTTATCACCAATATTTTGCTGTTAACCGTGCGCACAAATGCACCTATGATGCTGTAAACGGTAATGGTAAGATAGGTGTATTCTGGCATACCCAAGGTTCGGGCAAATCGCTATCTATGGTATTCTTAGCCCGATTGATAGGAAGGCATTTCCCGGAATCTACTATTGTAGTAGTGACAGACCGAAATGATTTGGATGATCAGTTATACGGTCAATTCAGCCGATGTGCTGATTTTCTACGTCAGATGCCGCAACAGGCTAACTCGAAATCGGAGTTAGGCGATCTGTTGCGTGACCGCGAAGCGGGAGGTATCTTCTTTACCACCATTCAGAAATTTGAGGAAGACACACGCTTCCTTTCCGATAGACGGAATATCATCGTCATGACGGATGAAGCGCATCGTTCGCAATACGGCGATACAACCTTTGATATCCATACATGGCGAACCAAGAAAGGTTATGCGCGCTTGATGCGCGATGCGTTGCCTAATGCTTCGTTCATCGGATTTACCGGCACACCTATCTCCGACAGAGACAGAGATACACAAGAGGTATTCGGCGACTATATCGATATCTACGATATGACGCAGTCTGTACGCGACCATGCTACAGTACGTGTGTATTACGAGAGCCGCGCAATGAAACTGAAGCTGGATCAGGCTGTATTGGAAGAACTGGATGCAGAGTTTATCAATCTGGATGATGCCGGTATTACCGATATGCAGGTAGAGAAAACGAAGCGTAACCTCAGTCGTCTGGAAGCGGTTTTAGGCGCAGAACAAACGATTGATTCGCTCGTCAAAGATATACTCTATCACTATACTGCTTTCCGCCAAGACCAAGTATCCGGCAAAGCGATGATTGTAGCCTTCAACCGCGATATAGCGATGAAGATCTACTACCGCTTGACGGAACTTAGACCGGATTGGAAGAACAAAGTCAAAGTGGTCATGACCGGAAGCAACAAAGATCCGGAGAAATGGCGACCGATAGTAGGAAATGAAAGTTATCGCAAAGAGTTAGCGAAAGAGTTCAAATCCGAAAACGGCGAGATGAAGATAGCTATCGTCGTAGATATGTGGTTGACAGGATTTGATGTACCTTCGTTAAGCACGATGTATGTCTATAAACCGATGTCGGGTCATAACCTGATGCAAGCGATAGCACGTGTTAACCGCGTATTCCCGGAAAAAGAAGGCGGATTGATTGTTGATTATATCGGAATTGCTCAAGCGCTCAAACGCGCCATGAAACAATATACTGAGCGAGACAAGAAGCAGTTCGGCGATCCGGATATAGCCAAAACAGCTCTTGTTACCTTCAAAGAGAAATACGAGATATGCGAGGATTGCTTGCATGGATTTGTTTATTCCGCATTCCCGAATGGTAGTGATGCTAAGAAAGCAGAACTTATCAAAGGTGCGGTTAACTTCCTTTGTGCGCTTAACAAACAGGATCAACGCGCTGATTTCATGAAGAACTGCGCGCTGATGCATAATGCGGTAACCCTTTGCCGCTCTTTGTTATCGGACGAGCAGCTACAGTTTGTGGCGTTCTTTGATGCTGTACGGGTGCTGTTGCTAAAATTCGAAGCTCACGGACAAGGCGGAACAAAAGCGAAAGAGATCAATGAACGCATTAAGAACCTGCTGGCGCAATCCGTTCAGTCAGATGGCGTAGTAGAGTTATTCAACGATAAAGAGCATGAGTTCTCGCTGTTTGATGAATCGTTCTTAGAGGATATCAAGCAGATGAAGGAGAAGAATCTGGCGGTTGAGATCCTGAAGAAACTGATCAAAGGTGTTATCGGCGGATACAAGCATACCAACGTGGTACAAAGCCAGAAGTTCTCAGACCTGTTATCCGAATCGCTTTCTGCATACCTGAAAGGTATGTTGAGCAACGAGGAAGTGATAGAAGAACTGATTCGTTTGGCTAAACAGATCAAAGAATCCGAACAAGCGGGTAATGATTTGGGCTTGACCAAAGAGGAGAAAGCATTCTATGATGCGTTGACTCAGCCGGAGATGGTTCGTAAAGCGTATTCGGATGAGGAGTTCGTAGCGTTAACTAAAGAGTTGACCGAAGAACTGCGTAAGAACCGAACGATAGATTGGAACAAGCGCGAGTCTGCTCGTGCGCAGATGCGCGTGATGATCAAGCGTCTATTGAAAAAATACAACTATCCGCCAGAGGGTCAAGAGCAAGCGCTGGAGATTGTGATGGAGCAATGTAACCAATGGGCAGACCAGGAGTATTATGATGCGATTGCTGAATCCGGCGGCAGACCAATATTCTAACCTACTCGATTGAGACGATAAGATAAGATGGATTTGTTGCCAGCGGATATATTGCCTTTTGACGAAGAAAGAGAGTGCGACTATAAAGGAGAGCACTACTCTGTTCGTGATAATGGAGTTGTTATGCGTCATGTACATAATGGTGAGAAAGCACGGAAATATGATAATGTATGGACGCTGGGAACAAGGAAGGCATCGGATGGATATTTATATGTAAGTAATCACCGAGTCCATGTTATAGTAGCTACTGCATTTCATGGTGAACATGATTCTACCAAATTCGTTGTTGATCATATAGACACTAATCGCTGTAATAATCGTGCCGAGAATTTACGTTGGTTAACCCGACTCGAGAATGTATTGAACAATCCGGTAACACTTAAGCGAATAACATATCTCTGTGGTGGTGATATACAAAAGTTTATAGATAATCCATCATGTTTGCGAGACCTAACAGGATCTAATCAAGACCTGATGTGGATGCGGACTGTTTCTGCTGAAGAAGCTCGAAATGCATATGAAAGAATTATGAGCTGGGCTGCCTTACCAAGTAGCGCAACACCTTCTAAAGGAGGCAAAATGGGAGAATGGATTTATTCCTCATCGGCACCACAATCATGGCAGCCAGATTTTTCCAATCGAGACAAACCTAATGAGCCATCTAAAGAAGCAGAACAGGCGCCTAAAGCCATGACTGTTAAAGATTTACGACTAACGAGTGATAGACCTATAGTAGTTCAAGATACATTTTTTGACCGGGCAATGTTGTATGATGTAGACGGTAATCCTATCGGTCCTGAGCCTACAAGAAAAGAAAAAAGAGAGTTGAGAGAGAGTAATCTGCCCGGATACTTTGAAACTTCCAATAAATTGGCACAATATATCGGATGGAAGCCGAACACAAAACCAGAGTTCCTTTGTTGTCCTACGGAAGTATCTGAAAATCCATTGCAAGAATATGCAGATAGACTTATAGAAGGTGCTGATTTTGTAGTGCCGGTTTATGGACCATCTATCGTTTATAAACATATTATAGATCATAACCAGTTGTTAGTCATAACAAGAATTCCAAATGGCGTTAAGAATTTTGGGCTTGCCAGAGTAACGTGGAATGGAAAAGTATTTATCCATGAATCCATAGGTACCTATTTTGAAGAAAATGGTGTTATGGCTGCATTCACAAGAGCCCAGGGAAAGGAATGGACTGGTGGAGATAGTATAGATTTTTATTGTTAACTAAAAAACTAACTTATATGAAACGCTTACTTATTTTATTAACCGCAGTAATGATGGCTGCGGGAGTGATGGCACAGGATGTGATTTATCGCACTAACTATGACACCATCAATGCCAAGATTATGACAGTAAACAGTAGCGAAGTGACCTACAAAATGGCAGATTATACCGACGGACCGCTGTTTACACTCATGGTCAGTGAGATTGCAGCTATCCGATATGCCAACGGCAGTATGCAGTATTTCAACTCCACACCCATGGATGAAATTCCTGCAGATGAGATAACAGATGCTCAGCCATTTCATATCCTGACCCGTGACGGAAATACCTATTTCTATGCAGAAGAAGAGATGTCGCCAAAAGAGATGCAGGAATGGTTCGCACGACGAAACTGTCTGGCTGCCTATGAACAGTTCCAAAGCGCCAGAAAAATGGCTACAGCCGGATGGGTTTTTCTCGGCATCGGTGCAGCTATGGATCTGGGAGCGGCAGCATGCATCGGCGTAATGACATATAACCGGTACGGCACGAGTAACATTCAAAGCAGACAAGCTCCGGCATGGAGCAAAAACCCGAACTATACCCCAGACCCGCTTCGGGATGCAGCGATTGGTCTGACGGTAGGAGCTATTGCATTTGAGGCGGCTTGTATTCCGTTGTTGGTGGTGGGATATCATAAGATGCATTCCTCCGTAGATATCTATAATACGGAATGTAACACAGCATCTGCCCAGTCCCGGCAGCAGATGCCATACTGGACGCTGCAGGCTTCCGGCAACGGGCTT